>JAISNF010000053.1 GCA_031276415.1 Planctomycetaceae bacterium | reverse complement strand
CGTGTTACGTACACCAATAATTCCGCCGCCCGCTAAATAGTTTGTGTCTTTTGTGCCTACAACTTTAATGGTAATATCAGAAAATTCGTTACCGGTTAATTTACCAAGCGATGTTCCGTATTCTCCCAATGAACCGGGGATTCCCTGAAGTGAATCTCCAAGACTACCGGCATTGTAACGATTTCCAATAAGACCGTTGACAAATTTACGTTCACCGCTACTGGTATTTTTATATTCGACTGTTACTTTCTGAAACGAAATATCCTGAAATCCCAAACCGTTACTACCGCTTGGTGTACCGTTTTGTACGTTACTGGTTGTTGTGAACCATTTATAGCCGTTAGCGTAACCCGATGTATCAGTAATGTTACGGATTTGGTTGTTACCTGTAATGTATGACGATAAACTACTTGTATCAATACTTGTCGGCGTGAAAATATTGTTGACGTTTGTTCCATTTATTGTATTATCATTTTCTGATAGAATTTGAGCAACAATTTTGTTGATTTTCGTACTAAAATCACTCGCGGTTGTGCCTTTGATTGTAAGGTTTGTTTTAATACCACCACTGGAATCACCGCCGATAAGAATCCCATCATGATTGTATCGCATCGAAATATTTCCGATGGTAACAGTTCCGTCGGATGAGGTGTTACGGATTGCCGTTTGCAAATCAGATTCGTTTCCCTTAATAACCGTTTGAGCCTGCATTGAACTCATCGGCAATGTTAGTGTCGTCAATAACGTCATCGCCGCAAACGGTTTTCGGAACAATTGCTTAAAACGTAATTTTAGTTCAGTAATTTTTTTCATCGTTAACAAGTAATTTATTAGGATAAAGTAACTTTAAAATATCCACATTTCCGATTCGGTTTTTCTCCGTCGTATCGAATTGTATCGAACTGAAATGTACAGAGAGTTTAACAAAATTATTATAGATTTTGAAACAAAGTTAATAGAAAATCCGGTTAAGTAAAATAGGCAAAATGTAACCAAAAAACCGCTTTCTTTTGTATCGTAAAATAAATAAAATAGACAAAATATGTAACGACCGGATTGAAAAACACCGAACAAAATGTTACCGATTTGTAGCATTCACCCGACAAAACAGCCAATAACGCGCAGAAATATTACAACGTTTTGTTCCCGATTTTTTGATGGGACTATTAAACTAACGCAAAATAAATAAAATTTGGTCATCCGTGATTTTGTAATTACAAACCTCAAACCACAAAACCCAACCACAAACTGCAAAATTGAAATCAACAGGAACGCTTCTTTATTCGGCTCCGATGGCGGGTTATACCAATTACGCTTATCGGGAACTTTTACGCATGTTTGGCGGCGTCGATTTGATAACGACAGAAATGGTTTCCGCACGTTCTTTCGTGGAATTGGACAGACGCGGAAGTGAATTACCGTCACGGCTTTGGGGAGTTCGGGACGAACAACGACCGCTCGCTGTACAAATATGGGACAACAATCCCGATACACTTTCCTTGCTGGCGCAACGTTTGGCGTTGGAATTTAAGGTGAGCGTTATTGATTTGAATTTCGGCTGCCCCGCAAAACAAATCGCCAACCGCAGCGCAAGCGGATCATTTTTGTTGCAGTTTCCAGACCGAATCGGCGACATCGTACAAAAAGTAACCGCCGCCGCTAAACCTGTTCCTGTTACCGCAAAAATCCGGCTCGGACGAACACGCGATACCATCAACGCTATTGATGTTGCGCAATCAATCGAAAACGCCGGAGCAGCCGGATTAACCGTTCACGGTCGAACCGCAGCGGAAATGTATCACGGTAACGCTAATTGGGATGAAATCGCGGCAATTAAATCAAAATTAAAATCGATCCCGCTCATCGGCAACGGCGATATCCGAACTGTTGACGAAGCGTTATTTCGCATCAAAAATTATCCTGTTGACGGCATCATGATTGGACGCGGCAGTATTGAGCGACCTTGGATTTTCCGGCAAATCGCTCAGGCGTTACGAAATGAACCGGTTGATTCGGAACCAACCACAAAAGAAATTCGTAATATTATCGTAAAACATTTCAATTTACTAAAACAACAATTCAACGAACACACCGCCTTATTTCTGATCCGAAAAACAGTTTGCCATTACGCAATCAATCGATCCGGCGCAAAAAAATTCCGAAACGAAATTTGCTCCGCCAAAGAGCCGGCACTATTTTTCCAACTCATAGAAAATTTCTTTCATTAAAACCAAAACAGATCGTTACAAAATGACCGCCGTCAGGTAACCGTCTATTTTCTTAACCCTAACCACACAATCTGCAGAAACAATGAATTGTCCGCAGATTACGCAGATTGTTTTTTTAATATAAAACAAAGTTAAAATACAGTTAAAGAGTTAAAGAAAAAAATCTGTTTTTCTATTTTACCCTCCCCTTGTAAACTTTTTTTTTTCACTATATTAACACGCTAACATGAAATTGGTGTGGGTATCATGCTGATTTCGGTCATGCAGAGGGTTGTATGATCACACAAATTAAATCTTTAACAAGTATGAAAGGTTACAATGAATCAAGAAAATAATGAACGACAAACGGTCAATCAGGTTGTCAATGTCAATGTTGAACAAAGTCAAGCGTTGCCTGCGATTATGGCTTTTTTCTTTTCGGGCATTGGACATCTCATTCAAGGTCGCGCCGCAGTTGGGCTGCTTTGGCTGTTGACGGAATGGTTTTTGGGAGGAATCCTTATCATTTCCAGTTTCGGTGTGGGCTTGATATTTACGTTACCGACACACATTATTTGTATTGTCGATGCGGCAACTTACAAACCCGCTTCGGGAAGTTCCTTCAAGTTCGTTATCGCCGGTTTAATAATCAACGGCATCGGACTTTTAATTGTGTTGTTATTTTACGGCGTCCTTATCGGCGGCGCAGCAACACAATAACTGAAACGTGTTATTTCGGAAAATCACATGTAAGTCAATAGTCGGCGGATAAAGTAACAATCTTCCGCCGAAATATTGTTACATCGTAACTAATCGTTGTTCCGAAAATTCCGAAATAATCGGTAAATTTTAATTTATTACCCCTTTAACTCCTTACTTGAAAGGAAACAAAAAAATGAAACGTTATTTTATTTTTCTTGCTGTTTCTGTTGTTATCTGTTATTTTGGTAACATCCTGTCAACAGCATGTTATGGTCAACTTGTGAAACGTGAAGGTGAATACGGTTATTTACGAGAAGACATACTTAAAACGGCTCGTGCTGCCAATTTTAGTGCGGAACAAATAAAGGCGGTCAATGCTCTTTATGACCAGTACGATAAAAAATGGTTCGAGATTGATGATGAACTTAATCGAGTTCTTCCCAATTTGCCTTTCACTCTCGACGGAAAATCGGGGATACGTTCCATAGAAAGAATTGAATGGATGCGTAAAAAAATGGGAGTATTAAACCGTAAATTTGAAACGGATTATAAGCGTATTGCAGATTGGAAAAGCGGTAAGAATCCTGATGAAAAACAAAAACCGAAACAAGAAAAACTGCAACAAGAAAAACCGCAACAGAATCAATCTCAGCAGAATCTACCGCAGCAAAATCAATCACAACAAAATCAATCACAACAGAATCAATCTCAGCGGAAACAATCGCCGCAGAATCAATCGCCGACATCGTCTGTGGAAGAAAAACTTGCCAATGCCGAAGAAGCGTTTCCCAATAATCCGCACGATAAACTTGATAAAATCCCGGGAATGAATCTTTCCGCAACACAAAAAACACAAATCAATAAATTACGAAAACAACGGCAAGAACAAATGAGTAAAACCGTTGCAAAAATCAAAATACAAAAAATCAGAAAGAGCAGGATTTCAGTACGTAAAATTTTCGGTATTTTGAAATTTATTGCGTATCTTTTTAATTATCGGATTGAGCGTCATCTTACGCCGCAACAGATTATTGTGTTGCGCAAATATCAGGGTATTCCGATTGAAGTTGATCGATTGGAAGATTTACTCGGCGGTGCAAGTCCCGAAGAGATTTTCCCAAGCCCCAACGAAACCGGAACAAAAGACTGGAATGACGGTAAATCCGCCGAAGAAACCGGTGAACGATTAACACGGACGAACTGGCAAACGTTTGACGAGTTAAAAACGTTACTGAATTTGAACGATGATCAGTTGTTTGTTCTTGAAGGTTTGGATGCGGAAGCAAAAGCCGCAAACACAGACGCAATTGAGGCAATCAATGAACGAACAAATATAACCGATGCGGATATTCGTAATATTTGTAACCAACACGCGGAACGGTTCGCCTTAGTCAATAACCGGATTCGTTCTAAAATGCAACGCAATCAAATGGAGAAATTTAATGTTCTGCAATTATTGTTGTTGGATGCATTGGAATTTCCAGAGGCAAATATGGCTTCGTTTGGTTTATTTGAGTTGTCGGCAATACCACGTGGACTTGCCGAGCGGCTGGCAAATTTTGGTTTATTTGAGTCGTCCGATAAAAATAAGAAAAATCTTAACGCGGCAATGATCCTTTTCGTTCAGGATAAAAACAATTTGAAAATGATCACTGATTCCAATAGTGTTTCCGTCGAACAGCAGAAAAACGCACAAAAAACATTGGAACAAAAAGTTAAATTACAACTCTCACAATCAGACATTGATAAATGGGAGAAAATTGTTGCTGAAAATAAAGACCTTCTGAATACAATTCGGAAATATAAGGAAAGATAAATGTTCCTTAATCGTTTCGGAAAAAAAACGCTGGTGTTTACCGAAACGATTTAAGATTACTTATTTTTGTTTTGTCAATGTTATTGTTTCAACATTGACAAATAATCATCACCTAATTCAAAAGGAGAAACTAATGAATTACAAAAAACTAACAACATTTGCGGCAACATTGTTTGCTGCTCTGTGTTTAACAGGCTGCGGAAATAACGGTAACAACGAGAGTACCGCTGATTTCCAGAAAAAAGTTTGGGGCGACGCCGATACGAACCAATCATCCGGTAAACAAAAAACGCCGGACGAAAAAGAATTGAACGAAATCGTCAAGAAACAACTCTGGAAAGAATTTGTTTCGGATTCGCCGTTTGAGATTGTCGATGTTACAACAAATTGGGTTGAAAAAACCGCTCAATCTTGTTCCGGCGATTTCTCCGTCAATTTACGGGCAAAAGAAAATTTGTACGATACAATTTCCGTTAAAGACGGTTTGGAAAAACTCGGTATCAAAAATCTTTACGAAGGTGAATTGAAACAAGCCGAAGAAAAAGCGTACAAATTGCCTGAACCGTACAAAACAAATTTACGCAACGAATATCCGCAAGACCGGTTGGATCATTTTCAATTTGTTCATGTTATTCGTACTAAAGGCAGTCCTGACAGCACAGGTGGAGTTACGGAATTATCGCGTTACGGTAACGAATGGAGTGCAAGCGTGAGAATTAAAAAAATTCCGCAAGTGGAACGTTGTATTCCCGAATCCGGTCTAAACAACAACGTTAAAAAACTTGACGATCCCGCAACAAAAAAAGCAGTTGATGATTTTATTCAGAAACGAAAAGATTACATCAGTAAAGTTGATACAACAATCAACGACTTGAACAAAAAGTACGAAGCCGATTTATTAGCACAAAAAGAAAATTTCCTCAAATTTTGTAAACCTAATGCCCAATATAAAGGTAGTTGGCGTTTTAATGCAACTAGCGGAAATGTTGTTGTTCTTTTTGGAGATTATGAAACAGGCGACAAAACGGTTATTAGCGGAGTTTATTATTCGCCGGATTATCCGCAGTTTAAGCGGAAATTTACTGTTTCACTAAACACAAAGGAAAGCGCAGATTATCCCGTAACAGGAACTCTGCAAGACTCCCGTTCATTCAAAAAAGACAATTCATTTCCCGATTATCGTAATGAATCAATAAAGTTTAAGATGCTGGATACGTTGATGGGAGACAGTCGAGACAAAGTACGTATCAAATTTTCAAACAATAAATTCGTGTTTGATGTTTGGAGCAACGGCTGGGGAAATATCACTTTCGATTTTTGAAATAAAAATTTAAGTGAAACAGATATTTCAAATTTTGTAATTATTCACGAGTATGGATGGAATAGGTTTGAATCGTAGAGACACAATGCATTGCGTCTCTATGAAATTTTTTATTATGATAATTTTTTAAACGAATCTCCGTGAACGGTTACAAAATTTTTTGTATATTTTATTGTTTCGTATTATCAAAAAATCATCTGCGATCATCTGCGTAATCTGCGGACTATTTTCTTTTCTCTGTGGTTAAATTTTTAAAAAATCAGTTCCGTTTTCCGAGTAATAGCGACAGAAAAACCGGAACACCAATAAATGCGGTTAAAATTGAAACCGGTAAAATTCTTGGAGCGAAAATTAACCGAGCGGATGTGTCGGCAATAAGTAGTAAAAGACCACCAAATAATAACGAAAACGGTAATAAAAATCGATGGTCTGATCCGACCAAAATTCTTGCAACATGAGGTACCACCAAACCGACAAAACCAATAATCCCAAGCAAAGATACCAACACCGCCGTAAGTAATGAAGCAAATAACATTGTAAGAGTTTGCAACCGCCAAACCGGCACTCCAAGACTTCGCGCCGATTCTTCGCCAAGTACCAATGCGTTGTAATTCCAACTTTGATACAAAAAATAAAAAGATACCGGTAAAATACAAACCGCCATCAAAATAAGACCGCCCCATGTTACACGGGCTGTGTCGCCAAATGTCCAGTAAACAATCGCCGCAAGCCGCGAATCATCGGCAATGTATTGAAGAAACATTAACGCCGCAGAAAAAAGAGAACTAATCGCAACCCCAACTAAAATAATAGATTCCGATCCGGCTCCCCGTATTTGCCCAAGTAAAAGAACCGCCGCAGTTGTTAAAACCGCACAAAAAAATGCTCCCAACGAAATTCCAATCCGTGTTGTTGCAAAAAAATGATTGGAAGCAAACAATGTGTTGTCCGCAAGCGAAATGACACCGCCACCAAAATATAACGTAACTGCGGCTCCGAAAGCGGCGGCACTTGAAATTCCCAGCGTAAACGGCGAACAAAGCGGGTTACGCAAAACACTTTGCATTGTTGCGCCCGAAACAGACAAACCCGCTCCGGCTAAAATCGCCGCTAAAACTTGCGGCAACCTGATTTCACGAATCGTGTATAAAAAATGTGTTTCCGAATCATAACCGCAAAGAATCCGAATCACTTCACCAAACGGTACCGACACCGCCCCAACTGAAATCGAAATAAGAAATGAAACCGGAAGCAAAATCACTGTTATAAGAAGAATAACCGCCCGATAATTGAATGATCGAAAATAATTCTTAATAAATGAATACATATTCCACCGGTTGTTTCTATTTTTGTTTTGAATTTTGTTTTAAGGGAATTTCTAAAAACGACAAATTTATTTTTATTAACCACAGAGGACACAAAGAACGCAGAGGAATTTTTTAATTGGAATCGAGACGTTATTTAATATTATAAATGTTATGATTGACTTTTGAACTGAAATAATTTTTTAAAAAATATTTTTCTTCTCTGTGGTTAAATAATCTGTGCTTAAATAAAAAAGCGGTTATTAGAAGTTACCTTAATTTAATGTGTTATAATATTTTTAGTTGTGAACCGATCATCGTTTCGGCAAACAGCGGCGGCATAATAGGCAATCACTAAAAACGCCATCGCCGGAACCCAATACGCCATGCGGATTCCCGACCAATCGGAAAGATAACCTTGCATCTGCGTCAGTAACGCAGCACCGCAAATCGCCATGACCATTCCGGCACCGCCCATTTTTGTATCCTCGCCCAAACCGTAAGTTCCAAGACCAAAAATCGTTGGAAACATCAACGACATACACGCCGAAATTCCAATCAAAGAATATACGCCTGCAGAACCCTGAAAATAAATCGTTCCAAAACAACAACCAACCGCCAAAAAAGCAAGCACCATCAACATCACATGCGGTTTAACATATTTCATCAATCCCGTACAAATAAAACGAGACGCCACAAACGCAAGTAATGATATAATATAATAAATGTTGCCCGCCCCCTCTGCGGTTGCGGCAACAAGAGATTGAAAACCGATAAAATTCATAAACCAATTGAATCCGGCGGCAAGCGGTTCAATATTTTGTAACCGGACAGAATCGGTTCGGGCGATTTCGTCAAGATTAAGAGCAACTTGGGCGTAACGGTTAATATATGACCAACAAGCAATTTGCGCCCCGACATAAAAGAATTGCGCAACAACTCCCCAGACATAATGATAATTTTTGAAAAGACGTTTCCATGTTCCTAAAAAATCAATCCGTTTATCTGTTTCGGAAAGATTGGGCATTTTTGTAAAAAAAATCATCAGCCAAATCACCACCAAAATAAGAGCAACACTAATATAAGGTGTTGCAACAGCGAACAGTTCCGGACCGCGAATTGCGGAAAGTTCTGCGGAAGTCATTCCGGCGCGTTCTGAGGCGTTGAGTGTTTTGAGTTGCGACATGATGAGTGCCTGCGAAAGAAACACGCCGATAATAGAACCAAGCGGATTGAAAGATTGCGCAAAATTCAGGCGTCGTGTTGCTGTTTCCGGCGCACCCAACGCACAAACATAAGGATTACACGATGTTTCCAAAATGGACAAACCGGAAAAAATGATACAAATTGCAACTAAAAAAGCAAAAAAACAAAGATCGGCACTGTCTATTCCGAAAAAATGAATATTGTAACCTTCGACAAAAACCGCCGGATAAAAAAGTAATCCGCCAACCGCAAAAAGACCAAGACCAAGCAAGACTCCTGATTTGTACGTAAATTTTTTGATAAACATTGCGCCGGGAATTGCCATGCAGCCGTATCCAAGAAAATAACAAACAACTTGAATCCATGCGGTTTTTGAATCTGTCATACTCATGATTCGTTTGAATGCCGGTAAAAGCGTGTCGGTCATATTGTTCGCCAATCCCCAAAAGGCAAACATACTCGTTAATAAAATAAACGGAAACAAAATACCGGACGGAAGCATCGGTATTTCCCGTACAATATCGCATGAATTGGAATGTTGCGGTTTATCCATGTCGATTTTGTGTGTGAGGTTTGCAGTTTAATAATCATTTTATCGGGGATTGCCCTACGCTAATCCTGATTGTTCTATGGAGGTGTGAGTTTGTTCATTGTTTAGGATGTAAATAATTATATCATTCCGGCAAAAAAATTTCTGCCTGTCAATTGATCTGATATTTCATTTTTAGTTTTTTCATAATATTTCAACGGTTCGGAATAATTCAAAAAAAACAGACAACTCAAAAAGTGGACAAACGTTTTAGCGGATAGTTGAGAGTGGATAAGGTCGCATACTTGTATTTGATAGAATTGTATGTTATAAAATCACAATGAAAATTG
>JAISNF010000043.1 GCA_031276415.1 Planctomycetaceae bacterium | reverse complement strand
GTTGTACAAAATCATAGTAATCAAATCATAATAATTAAATAAATCACACAAATCATTATTCTGATTTAAAATAGTCCGATAATTTGTCCGTTTTCATCAATATCGATACGTTCAGCGGCGGGCGATTTTGACAATCCGGGCATGGTCATGATTTCACCGGTTAATACAACAATAAATCCTGCTCCGGCGGAAACTCGGGCATCGCGAATTGGAATATCAAAGCCGGTTGGTTGGTTCCGTAACGCCGGATCGGCAGAAAATGAATACTGCGTCTTGGCAATACACACCGGAAAATGACCAAATCCCAGCGTTTCAAATTGTTCAAACTTTTTCCGTACATTTTTTTCTACAACAATTCTATCTGCCCCATAAATTTTTCGACAGACTGTTTCCACTTTTTCAAGAAGCGGCATTTCATTGGGATAGAGTAGTTTGAATGTTGAAGGTTCTTTATCGATAGTTTCAACAACGATACGAGCCAATTCTTCTGCACCGGAACCGCCGTGTGCCCAATGTTCCGATTTTGCTGCTTTAATTCCGATTTCGGAACATTTTTTGATTATCAGTTGCGTTTCTTCTTCCGTATCTGTTGGAAATGAATTGATCGCCACAACCACCGGAACTCCGTAAAGACGAATATTTTCAAGATGTTTACGCAAATTGGCAAATCCGGTGTTAAGGGCGTTGAGATTGGGTTGGGTTAAATCTTTTAATTCAATGCCGCCGTGATATTTGAGAGCGCGGACAGTTGCCACGACGACAACGGCACTTGGTTGAAGAGCGGCTTGACGGCATTTAATATCAAAAAACTTTTGTGCTCCGAGATCAGCACCGAATCCTGCTTCCGTAACAGTATAATCTGCCAGTTTTAATGCGAGTTTTGTTGCCAATACGCTGTTACAACCGTGAGCAATATTAGCAAAAGGACCGCCGTGAATCAATGCCGGATTATTTTCAAGAGTTTGAACTAAATTTGGTTTGAGGGCATCTTTGAGCAACGCCGCCATTGCGCCGTGGCAAAGCAATTGCGATGCCGTAACAGGTTCTCCGGCTGTTGTATAACCGACAATTATTTTACCGAGTCGTTCTTTGAGTTCGAAAATAGAATTGCTGAGACAAAAAATTGCCATTACTTCCGACGCTACCGTAATATCATAACTTGATTCATGCGGCACGGAATAAGCAGCGCCGCCAAGACCGACAATAATCTTCCGCAATGCACGGTCATTCAGATCGACAACACGGTTCCACGCAATACGTCGCGTATCAAGACGAAGTGTGTTACCGAAATGAAGATGATTATCGAGGACTGCTGCCAAAAGATTATGGGCGGTTGAAATGGCGTGCAAATCGCCTGTAAAATGAAGGTTAATATCCTCCATTGGGACAACCTGAGCATAACCGCCGCCGGCGGCTCCGCCTTTCATTCCAAAACTGGGACCGAGCGAAGGTTCACGAAGACAAACAATTGCATTTTTACCGATTCGGTTTAAGCCGTCTGTTAATCCGACGCTGGTGGTTGTTTTACCTTCACCTGCCGGAGTGGGACTCAATGCGGTTGTTAGAATCAGATGTCCGTTGGGGCGTGAAGTTTGTTGATTTTGAGTAATTGTTTCAAATGAAATTTTTGCTTTGAAACGTCCGTAACATTCAATTTGATCGTTGGATAAACCGATTTTTTCGGCAATACGATCAATTGGAGTCATCGTTGTTTGGCGTGCAATTTCAAGATCGGAAAGATAGGATGTGGACATAATCAAATATCTTTTTAAAAGGGGAATTAATGATTGATTGACGGAAAGTTATTTACACAAATATTGACATAAACCGTTGCAAAATATTCTTTGTGTTCACAAATTGAGAGAAATAGATTACAATTGTTTACGTCAATAAATACAAGGATTGGTATTATAAAGGAAAAAATGGAAAAATAAAAGATAGATATAAAAAATATTGTCGGCAAAAATATTTTTTGTAATGAATGTTCCGTATTGTTGATTGAGAATATTGGGTATAGAATGTTGTTAATATTTTAGTTAGACTCATTGCACTTGAAAATTCAGGTTTTGTTAAAAAATATCATCTGGAATATTCTATTTAAAAATCCTGTAAATTCTGTTGAACCAGTCAAAATCTGTTGATTTTGTCCAAAAACGAAAACCGTATTGTCAGAGATGAAAAATATAGGTCGAATTTTTTCGATAAGTTTTTATTGTCCGCTGTTTACCGCAAATTTGTTATATTTAGGAAAATTAAACGATTCAGGTAGGCGGCATAGTTATTAACAAAATTATTTTATGATTCATTTTCGTTGTATTCGTTGCCAACACGCAATTGAAGTATCGGAGGAAATGGTCGGCAAAAACATTTATTGTCCGGTCTGTTACTTCAAACTCGTAGTTCCGGCGGCAAGCACGGTGAAATCTATTGACGAATCGCAACTTTATACGGCGGATGCGGTTCCGGTTGATGTTCGGGAGATGGAAAATCTGAAACAATTTGTTTCATTACGTTGTCCGGTTTGTTACACGAATATTTCTGTTACCAAAGAACAAATCGGTGCTGAAATTATTTGTCCTGAGTGTGCGACCAATGTTTATGTTCCTGAATCTATTGCGGAAAAGGTTGATCGGTCATTGGAGGAATGGGCGCGGGACAACCGGACATGGGACAAGCGAACACAGGAAGAACGGGAACGCGACGGATTGTTGTGGAACGAACAGCAAACTTTGCCGAATCAATCCGGTAAAGAAACTTACGCATTGCGTGATAATAAAGTTTCTGCTCCTGAATATCAAACGATTCGGGTTTATTGTAAACTTTGCGGCACAATGCTGTACGCATCCGAGACGCAAATCGGTACGGAATTAATTTGTCCGGATTGTGAAACGCGAAATATTGTTCCTGCCCGTCCTAAACCTGTTCCGCTTCCGCCGCCGTTGCCGTCAATGTTTGAGGGTGGTACGACATTTGGTCTTAGCGGGGGGGGATTGCAGTCTGTTGGCGAATTATTAGTTCCGGTGGTTTGTTCACTTTGCGGAACGCGAATGTATGCAGGAGAAAATGAAATAGGCGGTTTCAAAACTTGTCCTGATTGTGGTCGTCAGACTGAAATCAAAATGGTTTCAAAATCAGAAAAGATCAAACCGGTTATTTCACCTAACGGCGGTTACGGGGTTAATCAATCGGAATTGCAGGAAAAGCGTCCGGTTTTCCGAACATTAACTGATTATCGTTATATTGAAGGTTCATTGGACAAGGAACTTTACGATGCCAAAGACGCTGCCAATGAAATAAACGTTAAAAAGCAAAATTCTCTTAAACCGTCGGTTTTGTATAATCCTGATTATTCTTCTGTTTCGGATGCGGATATTGATTCGGAAACATTGCGGGAACGCCGCGCCGCAAAATTAGCGGGACTTAATATTGATTCTAACTTTATTAAAATGGTTAAACGCAGATCGTTGCCGAAATATCCGTTTTTGAGCCGGATTTTTGTCCCGTTTTGTGATGCAGGAGTGTTAGGTCGGATGATAATTGGGTCATTGCTTTGTGTTTTGGGATTTCTTGGCGGGGCGTTGCTTCCGGCAATGTTGAATTTAGATGCGTTGTTTGTTGTGGTGAGTGCTCCGTTTGGTGTTGTAACTTTAATGCTTGGTCTGAGTTTTCTGGCGAATACGGTTTACAGTTTATTTCTGTGGACAACAAGCGGCAATGATTTACCGGAAAGAGATGATTGGCAGGAATATCGGTTAGTTGAAAGCGGGGCGTTTTCGATTTGGTTATTTTTGCTGACAATTTTAGCGGTTTCGCCCGGATATTTATTGTTATCATCTGTTGTGGGTTCATCGGAATGGGCATCGGGTTTAACAATTCAATCTGCTTTATTAACTGTTTTATTTTTAATTGGTTCATTTATTCTATTTTTTCCGGTTTTGTTTCTTTCCAGTATGGAATCCGGTTCCTATTTTATTGTTTTTTCCAAAGCAACTTACAGTTCGTTGATCAACAACATAGGAGTTTGGTTACGGTTCTATTCTATTTCGTTCTTGCTTTTTGCTCTTTTTTGTTTAATAATACTAATCGTTTCCTTGATCACTCCACAACTTTTTGTAGGAATTTCCTTATTGATTCCTGTTTGGTCATTTTTTTCATTGCTGTATGCAAGATTGTTAGGACGTCTTGGTTGGACATTAGAAGAATTGGCGCATCAAACAGAAAATGAGGAAGATTAGTTTCTTTCATTAACCATTGAGAATATTTTATTAACCACAGAGTTTTTTTTATTAACCACAGAGAATATTTTATTAACCACAGAGGACACAGAGAGCACAGAGAGGGAATTTTTTAAATATTATTTTAGATAAAATGTCAATTATACTATTAGAAGACTTCTAAAAACATTATTTTTAAAAAATTGTCTCCTTAAAAATAAGGACTTGTAAAATATTTTTTACCTAAAAAGTAAATTTTTAAAAGTTGCTATTAAACAACCTTCCAATTCCAATTAAAAATCCTCTCTGTGTTCTCTGTGTCCTCTGTGGTTAATAAAAAAAACTCTGTGGTTAATTAAAAAAGGTTTGAGTTTTTAACAGTATTTATGAGGAGAATGATGAATCTTAGTCAAATTTTGAATGAACCGCTTGGTTTTCCGCCGCTTTCGCAGATGGTTTTTCCTGGCGACCGTGTTTTTTTGGTTCCTGATGCCGAATATGCGGAAAAAACGGAAACTTTGTCGGAGATAGTAACAATTTTATTGAAAAATGGTTTTAACGCTAAGGATATTCAGATTCTTTTGACGGATTCCGAAGAGTTAACGGCGTCAAAATTATTACAAAACTGTTTACCTTCGGATGTTCGGATTTTATTTCATCGTCCGGCGCGTCGTGATTTGCACGCATTGCTGGGCGTCAACGAAGCCGATGAACCGATTTCGCTTTGCCGTGATTTAATTGATGCGGACTTAATTATTTCCATTGGTCGTTTTTATACGAAACAACCGCAAAATTATTTTGGTCTTCACTCTGCAATTTTCCCAAGATTTTCCGATTCGGCAACTCAACATCGATTTGCAGAAACCGACAAAAGAAAACATCGTCAATTACAAGCCGAAGTGGACGAAGCCGCTAAATTACTCGGAATTATCTTTACAATCCAATTCCTCCACGAACACGGCAAACCAATAAAAATTGCCGCCGGTTTACCAGACCTAGTTGTAGAAAAATTAACCTCAAAAATTGTCCTCAAATGAACGCAATTTTTTTAAAAAGTGTCCGCAGATTACGCTGATGGACGTAGATTGTTCAAAAAAATCTGCGATTATCTGTGAAATCTGCGGACAAATTTAAAAATTATCTGCGCCAATCTGCGAAATCTGCGGTCAAATTTAAAAATTATCTGCGCCAATCTGTGAAATCTGCGGTCAAATTTAAAAATTATCTGCGCCAATCTGTGAAATATGCGGACAAATTTAAAAATTATCTGCGCCAATCTATGAAATCTGCGGTCTTTATCTTCAATATAGTTAATAAAAAAATAATTTATTAAATCACTCATATTGACAAATGCGTGTTAGGTGTTACCATATATGTTTATAGTAATAAATTTTGCGAGCCAGACATTATTTAGGATATCCTAAATGCTATTATTGACATCCTAAATATTATTATTGACATCCAAAACATTATTAAGAACACCGAAAAGATATTAAGGACATCCTAAATATTGTTAAGGACATCCAAAATACTATTAAGGACATCCAAAATATTATTATTGACATCCTAAATGTTGTTAGTGGTGTTTAAAAAATTGTTAAATGCGTCTGAATTTTGGGTTTTGACGCATAAATTATCACAAAATGCGTCAAAAATACGCAGAAAGGTTGAAAACTCATGGCAAAACGAAATGATTGGGTCCCCACAACAGAGGGAAAACTTATTGAATTAATGGCAATTTGGCAAACAGAATTAAATGATTTCAATTTGCAGTCCCAATTCGGATGGTTACAGACGGAATGTACGGCGACAATAAACGAAATCACCACGTTTCTCAATGCGAAAACGCAATATCAAAGCATTCCGACAAAAGCAAACCGGCTTGAAAAAGATGAAATGAAGAAAGCCGCCGTCAATGGAATGCGAAAATTTGCGAGGGAATCAGTTCGCAATAACAATAAAATGTCAGACGCCCAAAAATTACAATTAGGTGTTAAGGTTTCGGACAAAGACCCAACTCCGATACCGGTTCCTGATGAAGGTCCGAATAGTGAGGCGATTATTAACACGCGTGAGCCGGGTGTGGTGAAGGTTCGCTATCTTGGGGCAAAGCCTTACGGCGTGGATCGAATTGAAATCGCCTGGACAGTCTCGGATACTATTCTCGATAGCCCCGATCAACTCGCCAATAACAGCACTTTTTCAAAAAATCCATGGGAATACACTTTCAGTTCAACAGAACGCGGTAAAAAATTGTATTATTCATTGCGTTACCTCACCAAAGAAGGTGCAAGCCATTGGTCAGATGTACACGAAGTAATAATTCCATAAGAAATTTGACCACAGATTAGGTGGATTTGTCCGCAGATTACGCAGATAGACGCAGATAATTTTTAAATTTGACCGCAGATTACGCAGATAGACGCAGATAATTTTTAAATTTGACCGCAGATTACGCAGATAGACGCAGATTGTTTTTAAATTTGACCGCAGATTACGCAGATAGACGCAGATTGTTTTTAAATTTGACCGCAGATTATCGCAAATGTTTTTTAAAATAAAAAAAAATCTGCGATAATCTGCGTAATCTGCGGTCAAATTTAACCAATCTGCGGTCAAATTTAATCAATCTGCGGACAAGTTTATCAGCATCCTTTGCGAATTTATTTCATTTATTTGCATACAATCCCCAACCTCAAATTTTGTAAACCGAAAGGATTTAATTATGCCGATTACATTACCTCCGATAAATCGCCGCCGTTTTATAACGGGAACATTGGGCGGTATTGCTGCAACATTATTGTTCCATCCGATTCTGAATGCCGAAACGGAAACACAATCCCAAGATGTTTGGGCGTTTCTCTCGGACACACACATTCCTGCGGATAGGAATAAAACCGGCGGGAATCCCTCAATCAATCCTGTCGAACATCTCGCTCAAATCCGTACCGATATTTTTTCCGGTCAAACCGGAAAACCTTGTGGTCTTATTGTAAGCGGCGATTGTGTTTATTTACACGGATTGCCAAATGATTACAAAACACTTCTTGAAGAATTTCTACCGTTTCGCAAAAAAGGATTGCCGGTTCATTTTGTAATGGGAAATCATGATAACCGGCAAGCGTTTCTCAATGCGGTTGCCCAATCAATCGGTGAAAAGAGCCCGCAAACAATTCCCGCACGATTACATTCCATTGTTGAAACACCCAAAGTTAATTTCTTTCTTCTTGATTCGTTAGACAAAACAAACCACACGCCCGGTCTTTTCGGCAAGGAACAAATTCAATGGTTAACGGATGAACTGGATTCCCATCGGGACAAACCGGCAATTCTTGTCGGGCATCATAACCCTGATTATTCAAGAAATATTGTCAAGGCTTCCGGTGCGCTTCAAGATACGACTGAATTCTTCGAACAAATTCGGGAACGCAAACAGGTTAAGGCGTATTTTTACGGACACACTCACACATGGAAAACTCTTCGCATAAACGGTATTCACATGATCAATATTCCGGCAACAGCATGGCGATTTGATCAAAACCAACCCTTCGCTTGGGTTTTACTAACTTTAAAAGACAACGGAATGTCGTTAACACTCCGTTCTATTGATCCTGAACATCCAAAACATAACGAAATTCTCCATCTCGCCTGGCGATAATTCAAAACACGCCCCAAAATTGTTTTAAAATATGTTCGCCAATAACGCAGAATTTTTAAAAAAAAGTCCGCAGATTTCGCAGATAATCGCAGATTGTTTTAAATAATCTGCGTCCATCAGCGAAATCTGCGGACAACTCTTTTATTTGCGGACAAATTTTTTCCCGCATTTTCGTGTGATAAAGGAAATAAAACGTTACAATTGTCAATTGGAATACACTACAATTTTTTTGATTTCCAATACACATTTCGATTCCTTGCTATTAACACCAAGTGAAATGAAATTCACCCGATCAAGATCAAGTTGGTTGTTTTCATCAGGACGTGTTGCGCCGGCGTGTTGGAATTGCGTAAACGATAATTTGATCACATGCCAATTCCCGTCTGATTTGAAAATCGGACCGTTAATATAACCGGCTCCCGATTCTTCAAATAAAAAGAATCGCGGCAACGCATCGCCATTACATCGGGCTTCAACAATAATTCCCGAAGCGTTACTCAAATTCACATCGTCCGGTAATTTCAATCGCGGATAAACCCAACGGTCGCCCTCTTTATTAAATGTTGCGGTCATACGCCAAATGTTGTCGTTGCACTCAATTTCCGAGATACAAATAGGCGGAGCGTTTTTTTGCCAACGTGAAAGATCATTGATTGGAAGTTCGTACACATTTTTTGCTCCAGACATGACACCGTCCCAAGTTGCTTCGCCGCGAAGATTCAAAACGAGTGAACGATTTTTAGCCTCATTAACCGTAACCCGAAGTTTTTGAAGTTCGCCCGTTGAAATTTTAATTTTTTCAAGCGGAAGATTCCAAATAACATCAGCAAATCCATGTCCGCCAACAACCACTTCATTTTGTGTTTCCGTTATTGAACCAATTTCAAAACGCAAATTGTATTTATTTTCGTTCTGATCAAGATTGAATACGCGAAATTTCATCGGTAACGGATTTTCAATGTCCAAAGAAATAAAATAACCGTCCGGTGTTGCTGCAAGTTTTTCTTTATCATACTGAAAACGGAGAACAACCGCAGGAATTTTATCGTTGCGTTTTCTTGGCTTCTTTGCGGATTGATAAAGTTTCATTGCATTTGTATCGATTTTCAGATAATCAACAATCGATGCTTTATCAAACCAAATATAATACAAACTGTTCGACCGAATTAACAGTTCGCCGTTGTCCGATAATTTTAACGGTTCACCGAAAAGAGATTCGACCTTTTTAATGTTACCGGATGGAAGTTTCAGAGATTTTGGTTGCGGTAATGTTCCCGTATAAAGTACAGTAACTAATTCATTCCGGTCATTGATTTCAGAATTAAACGCAACCGGCTCAAAAACTCGTGTACGTAAAACCGCAGAATCCTCAATTTTCAAATCGCCTACATATTCCGAACCGCTCAAAACGTGAATAAGTTGAATATAAGCAGCGATAGATCGGCAAGGTGTTCCGAGTTTATCCGTCATACCGAAGTTCTTTTCCCGTTCATCGTAATACGGATAAACAAACGGAAAATACCGCTCCACGCCGCAACATCGCGATTCAACTCCTTTCATTGTTATATCGACTGCACTAACCAAATCCTGATCGGGCAACGGGCGTTCCGTGCCGCGTTTCCAAGCATGACCGCATTCCGTAAGCCAAAGCGGAATAGATTCGTAACCGGATTCCTTCAAAAAATTACGATAATTTCCGATTAGTTTTTCAAGCGACGGAGCGTGATCGTAAGAATGAAAACTGAATCCGTCCACATCGTGTAACAACCCGTTTTCAGCCGCATTTTTCAGCCAAATCGGATGAAAATGTGACATCACGCCGCCAAATAACGGAGTCGGAATATTCGATTGTTTCAGTTGATAAGCGATGGCTCTTGCCATTGGAACATATTGATCGGCTGGAAGTTCGGCGCCGAATCCAATTTCCGGTTCGTTCCAGATTTCAAAGCCGCCCCATGCCGTGTTCCAATAATTCGCTACCGTGTTCCAACTTTTTGCTGTTTTCACAAGATCGCTCGGATATTTTTCAATCGTGTCCATCCAATTCGGTGCGTTATGAAAAACGTCCAAAATTTCAATGCCTTGTTCTTTGCAAAGTTTTCGCACAGAATCATAACGGCGTCCTGTTTCCCATTGAAATTGATTGGGTTTGGACTCAATATCGTTCCATGAAAGACGTTCACGAATCATAGTAATTCCGTTTCGTTTTGCAGATTTGACCAAACCGTTACGAAGTTGATCATCCCTGACGAGCCATGACAACGCCCCGTCAATCGCAAAAAATTTGTCCGGTTTACCTTTGAACGCCGGAAGTGAAACAATTCCGAAACGCTGTTTATCTAATTCAAGTTCCCAAAATCCGCGAGAAAGATTAACTGTCGCGGAAATAATATTGCCGTCAATAACTGCGGGAATTGTTTTGGTTTCCGCACCGGAAAGCCGAAATTCTGCTGTTTCGGTTTTTCCATCGCCGACAATTTGAAAACGGATTATTGATTCCGTATCCGGCGCAACAAAAAATTGCTCAACATTTTCCGGTTTAAGCGTTACGGCAAACAACGGCGCTGTTAAAAATAACACCGCAAGAATAATCAAAAACTGTTTCATTTTCATAGTTTTAATTTTAGTGTAAGTGTAAGTACAAATCATAAAATCGTAAAACGCACAATATATCTTTTGTAAATAAAAAAACCAAGTAGGCTTCTCTAAAAATGGCTTTCTATGAAAAATATCTAAAAACAACAAATTCGTTTTTATTAACCGCAGATTGTTTTTAAACTTGTCCGCAGATTACGCAGATGGGCGCAGATTGTTTTTAAATATAAAACAAAAAATAATCTGCGTAATCTGCGGACAACTTTTCTTTGTGTTCTCTGCGGTTAATAATTTGGCAATTGTAAATGCTTAACCCCAACAACGCATCCAGTGTTCAAACACGAATAACGCCCAAATCCGATACGCATGATCAAACCGATTGGCAAAATGATCTTTCAGGAGTTGTTCGACAAATTTTGGTTCAAAAAAACCGCGTTGTTTGGTTTTGGAATCAAGAAGAACATCCTGAACCATTTCACGGAGCGGTTTGCGAAACCAATGATCCACCGGAACTCCAAATCCCATTTTGCGGCGATGTTCAATATCCGACGGTAATAAATTGCGAAATGTTTCACGCAGAATCTTTTTACCGTAACACCCTTCAATTTTGTACCGAATCGGCAATTGCGCCGCCCATTCGGCAATCCGGTAATCCAACAACGGCGCACGGCATTCCAACGCATGTGCCATAGAAGCCGTATCAACCTTCGTCATAATATCACACGGAAGATAAGTTTGCATATCCGTCAATGAAATTCGTGTTACACGATCTCGTTGCGAGCAAAGTTGTTCGGCTCGCCGCAGAAAATCAAGCGAATCATATCCGCGAATTTCTTCCGAAAATTCCGGCGTGTACAATTTCTTCCGACGTTCACGGTTGAAAATGGCAATCCATTGCAAATATTGTTCCAACGGTTCCATGCCGAGTGCTTCAAGAAATCGTTTCAACCGGCGAAGTGTAGAACGTTGTCGGGTTGAAGCGGGAATAAAACGGCGAATCGGTCCGGCTAAAATTTTTCTGAAAATGTACGGAATTTTTTCCGCAAACATTCCCAACCGAACCGCCCGATAACGATCATATCCTGCGAAAAGTTCATCGCCGCCGTCGCCGCTTAACGCAACAGTAACTTCACGCCGTGTCATTTCGCACAAAAACCATGTCGGTATTGCACTGGAATCGGCAAACGGTTCATCGTAATGCCGAATGATTTTCGGTAAAATATTTTCAATATCAGATGTAACAATAAACTCTTGATGTTTTGTTCCGAACAGGTTTGCGGCTTGGCGGGCGTAAGCGGTTTCGTCGTATTCTTTTTGTGGAAAACCGATACAGAAAGTTCGTATTTGTTGCGAACATTCTTGTTGCATTATTCCGGCGGTAACCGAAGAATCAATTCCGCCGGACAAAAACGCCCCAACCGGTACATCACTCCGAAGCCGGATTCGCACCGCATCCGTAACCAATGCCCGAAGTTCTTCCGTCCATTCTTCAAACGTTAATCGATTATTTTCTTCGTTCCAGTCAACATTCCAATAACGTTGAACCTTCAACCGACCATCTTGCCAAACGGCAAAATGTCCGGGCGATAATTTTGAAATGCCGCAAAATATTGTTTTCGGATGCGGAACATACTGATATGTTAAATAGTCGTCCAATGAAGTAGGATCAATATTTCGGGGAACACCGTTGACGCTCAGAATACTTTTCATTTCGCTGGCAAATATCAACCGGTTTGGTTCGTTACGGTAAAACAACGGTTTTTTCCCAATCCGGTCACGTGCCAAAAATAATTTTCGTTCACGGACATCCCACACCGCCATAGCGAACATTCCGTTAATTCGTTGCAACATATTTTCATGTTCTTCTTCGTAAAGATGAACTAATATTTCGGTATCGCTTTCACTTCGGAAACGATGCCCATGACTGATTAGTTCGCGGCGTAATTGTTCGAAATTATAAATCTCGCCGTTGAAAACAATCCAAACGGTTTCATCTTCGTTTGGCATTGGCTGCGATCCTGACGGAGTCAGATCAATAATAGCGAGCCGCCGATGTCCCAATGCAATTCCTTGTTGCAAAAACGTGCCGCGATCATCCGGTCCGCGATGCCGAAGAATATCGGTCATTGTATCCAATGTCGCCTTATCAACCGCTTTCGCCGATTCATTCCAAACCGCTCCGCAAATTCCGCACATTATTAACCCTTATAAAATTCCTTCTAACTTTCGGTAACTCCTAATAACTGTTTTCTTATTTAACCACAGAAAAATTTAATTTTATAGAATTATTTCGGGCGTAAAGATAACATAAAAATCGCGAAACGGGTGAAGCGTAAACAGTCCTGTTATATGCAGTGCCGCTTGTTTTCATCTGGACTTTTGCAAAGTTCATGACAAAATTTTCTCTGTGAACTCTGTGTCCTCTGTGGTTAATAAAAATAAATTTGGTTTTTAGATGTTAATTTTTTATATTAGATAAACAATCTTATAATGCAATATAATAACATTGTAGACATTATTGTATTTAACAATATTCTTTGGTTTTTAAATATTTTTTCCAATAATGTTCCAAATAAAGTCCAACATATATTTCCCGTTAATTGTATAGAGGACATCAATAAACAAAGTAAAATTAACACCGGAATACTTTTGAAATACGGCAATAAATATGATGTCATTACGGTTAATCCAAAAAGTATCACCTTCTCGTTAATTAATTGTAATAATGCCCCTACAATAAAATTCTTTTTCTTGTTTTCTTTTGTATGGAGTTCTTTTGATGACGGTATTATTGTTTTTATCATCAAATACGCCAAATAAATTGCTCCCATTATTTTCATTGGAAATTGTATTTGCGGAAGTATGGCAAATAAAATCTTTGAAAAAGCCAAACATTCCAACATCACCAAAAAATGTCCGACATAATTGCCAAAATTGAATAATATACTATTTGTCAGACCAATGTTTTTTACATTGTTCATTGACATTATATTGATTGGTCCTGGCGTATAAGCCATTATGGTAGTGTAAGAAAGGAAAGAAAACCAAGAAAACATAAAACCTCTATCTTTTGTTTTGTCAGCCATTTTTTATAAAATATTTTATAAAATATTTACAAAAAATTTAGGCAAAATGTCGCATAACGTTCCGGCGGTTTACAACGGTTTGACAGAAACTATATTTGTGAAACCCTCAATTTTTCAGCATGTCGATTTTTAGAACAATTTTTAGAAACACGATATTCGATGCAATAACATGACAAGATCGAGTGATTTCAATTAAAAATTTCCTCTGCGAACTTTGTGTTTTCTGTGGTTAATAAAAATAAATTTGCGTTTATTTTCAGGCGGTTGGAAAGAAAATTTTGATTTCACGTTCAGCGGAGGTGGTACTGTCGGAGGCATGAACAAGATTTTGTTGGTTACTCAGAGAGAAATCGCCGCGAATTGTTCCGGGCGGGGCTTCAACTCCGTTTGTTGGTCCGATAAGCCGCCGCACAACCGCCACCGCTTCCGGTCCTTCCAGTAACACCGCTACAACCGGTCCGCTCATAATATATTCTTCCAAACCGGAATAAAACGGTTTCTCAATATGTTCGGCATAATGTTGACGTGCCAGTTCACGAGTAAAACGGAACCAACGCAAATTGATAATTTTAAGTCCTTTTTGTTCAAATCGGCTCAAAATCAAACCGATCAATTGACGTTCTACCGCATCCGGTTTCAGTAAAATTAAGGTACGTTGTGTGGTCATAATAATTCTGATAGTTTTTCTGTTGATTTTTTATTTAGGTTTTTTAATCATTAGTTGTTCGGTAGCAGGATCATAAATATATTCATGCCCTTCCGGTAATTCCGGCAACGGAATATTATTTGCTTGAATAATATCTTTCATAAACGCTTCATGAGTTTGCGGAGCCTGATTATCATTCATGGCTTTGTAAAGTTGCAGAGCCTGCGGAACCTGAATTCGGAACGCCGTCATTTCTTTGGCACGAAACAATGTCGCCACAGGAACAGTAATAATATCCGAAACTTGTTCACCGCCGGTTTGACCATAATGTCCTTTTTTACCTGCTCCGACGTCGGCATTAACTAATTCGGATTCCGGTTTGTCAATTTTTTCGGGTTCTGATTCTGCCGGTTTGTTGTTCTCGTTCAACTGTTGTTCAGTTTCTGTTTTCGGCGATTCCATTTCGGTTTTGGGCAATTCCGTTTCCGCAGAAGGCGATTGTTGCGGCGAAGAATTTTCATTATCGGGAATTGCCTCAGGAACGGAAGTATTGGTTGAAATATTTATTGTGGGCGTTTCGTCCGGTTTATTTTTTTTACCTTGCGGTTCGGCAAGATCACAACCAATAAAGAAAATCAATAACAAAACGATTGAACAAAAAATTCGATTCATTGTAAACCTCCAAACAATAAATTGTTAAGAATAATATTGGTCAAATCAATAAATGACAAGAAAACCAATATACACCATTTAAAAATATTTGGATACCCCCAAAATAATTTTGTTGTGATTGATAAGATTGATTTTTTCATTATGATAACTTGTTAAACGAATCTCAGTGAACGGGCACAAAATTTTTAACTTTATTTCATATTTCATATTTTAAAATTCATCTGCGATAATCAGCGTAATTTGCGGACGCTTTTTTCTGTGAACTCTGTGTTCGCTGTGGTTAAATAATCTGTGGCTAAATAAAAAACCGGTTATTAGAATTTTCCTAAATTGTTTGGGGGCTTGCGGAAAAGGATTGAGGAGTTATATTTAACACTTTGAGTTTATATTCAATTTCAATTGGATTGTTTTATTGAATTGTGATTGAATTTCCAAACAATAGGATACTTTCTCGTTTTTACCAAATCAAATAAGTATGATTTCTCTCCAAATTGTTACAACGGTGTTGTTTTTGTTCGCAGTTTTAACCCAAGAAACTTCTCCACAACCGGAATCTTCCAAAAAACAAGATATTCGTCCCGATATCGAAGCAAATTACGCCCAGTCAGAATCGGAAGCCGAAGCACTTGGTCAAAAAAATAAAGAATTCATGGAAAAATTTTACGCCTTCCGCGAAATCAATAAAAAATTGAACTCTTTAAAAGTTGAATATCCCGCCGCTAAATCAAACCGGCAGGAAGACATCGGAAAAGAATATTGGTCTTTGTACGAAGAAGGTTTGAAAATCCACAAACAAATGTTTTCTCTCGGTTTTGAAGCCTTCGACGAAACCCCAAACCGAAATCCGTATGTCAATAATATTCTTTACGGAATGGTCGAATGGGAATACCGCCGCGAAAATTATGAAGAATCGGTGAGTATATTTAAACGTCTCGTCGCTAAAGGAATTGCCCGTGAAACCGAAGTTCTTTACGCTTACGCCGGACTGTCGGCGTTGTTGACCACCGATTTGGAAAACGCCGAAACATGGCTCAAAATTGCAACCGATAACGGTTTTCTGGAAAAAGTCCTGAAAAATATCGCCGAAACAAAAAAAGGACAAGAACAAGTCCGGTCTCTTGAAGATTTTTATAATCGCATTCCTCAACTTAAAAAAGATTGGGCAAAAGAAACCGAAATCCGTAAAACAGAAACCGAAGCCGGTGAAAAAGATCCGTCCAAAAAATTGCCCCGCGTTCAAATTAAAACAACCAAAGGAACCATTGTGATTGAACTCTTTGAAAATGAAGCCCCCAATACGGTTGCCAATTTTATTTCGCTGGTTGAAAAAGGATTTTATAACGGAACGGTTTTTCATCGTGTTTTGCCGCAATTTATGGCTCAAGGCGGTGATCCGACCGGAAGCGGTCGCGGCGGACCGGGTTACACGATTAATGACGAATGCGGCTCGAAATTTCCGAATGCCCGAAAACATTTTCGCGGTTCTTTGAGTATGGCAAATGCGGGACCCAACACAAATGGTTCACAGTTTTTTCTGACTTTTGTGCCGACTTATTTTCTTGATGGGCGTCACACGGTGTTTGGGCGTGTTGTCGAAGGAATAGAAGTTTTGGCGGATATTCAACGTGTTGATCCGCAAGATGAAAACAGCGTTATTCCTGTTCTCGATAAAATTGAAGAAGCAAAAGTTCTCAATAAACGCGAACATCCTTACGAACCCGCAAAAAATGGGAATCGATAAATAAGAATATAATAGGAATACAAAAATATCATTTGAATAAAAAATTCATGGATATTTCGGTTATGTATTTTCAGTTTTGATCCGGCAACCTTCAACAAGGGAGATATTAAAATGGCTTACACTTGGACTAAAGACCTTGAAACAGGAAATTTGCTTATTGATTCTCAACATCAGCAATTGATTAAAGCGATCAATGATTTATTGGTAGCCTGTTCTTCCGGTCAGGGACGTGATACACTTCATCAGACGCTGGATTTTTTGGTGTCTTATACATCCAAACATTTCGGCGATGAAGAAAAATTGCAGCAACAATATCAATATCCCGATTACCCGAACCACAAAAAACTTCACGATAATTTTAAAGCGTTTGTTCAGGATCTTGCAACGCAAATGAAAGCATCCGGTCCCACAATAACATTGGTTAGTAAAGTAACCAGCGGAGTTGGCGAATGGTTGCTGAATCATATCAAAAGAGAAGATACCAAAGTTGCTGCGTGTATACGCGGAAAAAACGGTTGAATAAACAGTTACGGTTGCGGGTTCGATTATTTTTGCGAACTTCTAAAAACGACAAATATATTTTTATTAACCACAGAGGACACAGAGAATACAGCGGAAATTTTTAATTGGCATCAAAACATTATTATTTAATATTTGACTTTTGATCTAAAATAATTTTATAAAATTAAATTTTTCTTCTCTGTGAACTCTGTGTTCTCTGTGGTTAGATAATTTGTGCTTAAATAAAAGGGCGGTTATTAGAAGTTACCTTTTGTGAAAAGAGACGAAATTATTGGGGTTATGAAACGAAAATCGTTTTCTCTTGCGGTTATTTTTTCAATTATTTGCGTGGTTCTTTTTGCGGGGCAGCGAACTCGTCAAACGCAACCGTTGAAATTACAACGGGAATTGCCGGTTACGGAAAAGCCGGCGATTCCGCTTTTGTTTCTTAGTTCGGAAGAAATTCGTTTCCCGCCGCAACAGCAAGGTAACCGCAGTACGGCACCGCGAACAATTACGTTAGTTGGTGATCCGAAAGCGGAAGGGCTTTATGTTACAAGGACATTGATTCCGAAGGGCAAACAAATTATTCCGCATAGTCATACAGATTCGCGGACAGTTGTTGTTCTTTCGGGGACATATTATTATGGAATTGGTGAAGAATTTGACGTTCAAAAACTTGTTCCGCTTCCGCCCGGTAGTTTTTTAACAGAACCGGCTGGAGTTCCGCATTTCACGTGGGCAAAAGATGACGATGTTATTGTTCAAACAACCGCCGTCGGTCCCTCCGGCACACAAATTGTTCCCGATAAACCGTAATTGTTTTTGTTTTATTCAACCACAGATTATTTAACCACAGAATTCACTGAGAAGAAAAATTTTTAACTTTAACTTTAACTTTATTTTTATTTCATATTTTCGTTATTTTATATTTTAAAATTCATCTGCGATCATCGGCGAAATCTGCGGACAATTTTTTTTCTGTGAACTCAGTGTTCTCTGTGGTTAAATAAAAAAGTAATTTGTGGTTTGGAATTTTTAGTTTGAAAACAACTGTCTATTTTGTAATCGTTATTGGTGGAGTAATTTTAATGCAGATCATTACGGACATCAATTTTTTTCCTGAACAATTTCGTGGCGGAGTGGTCAGTATTGGCAAATTTGATGGAATGCATTTTGGGCATTCGCGGATTATTCAATGTTTGAAAAAACATGCCGATCAACATCAAATTCCTGCGGTTATTCTGACATTTGATCCGTTGCCCGCAACAGTTCTCCGTCCTGATTGGAATATTCAACCAATTTGTACGTTAAAACGGAAAATCGAATTATTTCAACAGTTTCATCTTGATGCGTTTGTGATTCTCCAAACCGATCATGAATTATTGAAACAAAGTGCGGAAACATTCTTTTTCGAAACACTTCGGGAAAAACTGGGAATTACAGCCGTTGTGGAAGGTTCTAATTTTTGTTTCGGACACAATTGTCTTGGAACATCCGAATTGATTCGGCAATACGGACGGCAAACAGGAATTGAGATTGAGATTGTGGAACCGGTTCGGTTTGGCGAACATCTTATTTCCAGCAGCGGTATTCGAAAACTGATTCAGGAAGGTTCCGTTGAACAGGCTGCCGAATGGATGCCGCAACCGTATCGGTTGACCGGAACAGTAATTCAGGGTGATCAACGCGGACGAACTCTCGGTTTTCCAACCGCTAATCTCGGCGAAACAGAAACAATTATTCCCCAATCGGGAATTTACGTAACTATTGCGACTTTCAACGGACAATCATTTGGTTCCACGACTCATATCGGAACCAATCCGACGTTCCATCAATCAATACCGAAAATTGAAGTGTTTATTCATGATTTCAATGCGGATATTTACGGTGTAACAATGGACATTGATTTTCTTGCAACACTTCGCGGTGTTGTCCGTTTTGATTCGGTGGAACAACTTATTTCTCAAATGAATCTTGACATCCTGCAAAGCCGTAAAATTTTGGCTTTGAAATGGAAACAATCATAAACAACCATAACACATAATAATGGAGACAATGATGAAAACGGCTCTTGTAACGGGTGGTTTGCGTGGAATTGGATTAGGAATTTCGAAATCGCTTTTGGCGGAGGGTTATATGTTAGCACTTTGCGGGACGCGAGAGATTGAGCGTGTTGGTCGGGAACTTGACGAACTACGGTCGCAAAGTTCCGACAATCAAAAGGTTGTTTATTATTGTTGTGATATTGGCAACCGGAATGATCGGCGGGAACTGGTTCAAAAAGTCCGAAATGATTTTCGCCAACTCAATTTGCTTGTCAACAATGCCGGTGTTACGGCGAAGGTACGTGACGATTTATTGACGATGACGGAGGAAAATTATGATTGGCTTATGAAGATTAATTTGCAAGGACCGTTTTTTTTAACGCAGGAAGTTGTTTATTGGATGATTGAGCAAAAGCGAATGAATTCTGATTTTTTTGGGAGTATTATCAACATTTCTTCTATTTCGGCAACGGCGGCGTCATTGAATCGTGGGGAGTATTGTATTTCCAAAGCGGCGTTGAGTATGACGACGCGGTTATGGTCACTTCGTTTGGCGGAGTATGGAATTTCTGTTTATGAAATTCGTCCCGGTCTTATTCGGAGTGACATGACATCGGGGGTAGCGGAAAAGTATTCGAAGTTGATTCAAGACGGTTTTGTGCCGCAACAACGTTGGGGGTTACCGGAAGATGTTGGTCGGGCGGTTGCGATGTTGGCTCGTGGTGATTTGGCGTACAGCACCGGTCAAGTTATCATGATTGACGGCGGAATGATGATTCCAAAATTGTAAAATATCGCCAAAATTCAAACTCCTGACAACATTTTCAGCAAAATATTATCCGCAGATTACGCAGATTATCGCAGATGTTTTTAAAAATTATCTGCGTCTATCTGCGCAATCTGCGGACAATTTTAAAAAATAATCTGCGTAATCTGCGGACTCTTTTAAAAATTATCTGTGAAACGCTAAAAAATACTTAAAATTGTTCTTTCCATAAAACGGAAAAATTGTTAATGTTCTTTTTGTATTGTTTAGTTCAAAGTTTTCATTTGAAAGCCAATCAATTAACTTGTGTAAATTAAGGAACACGGAGAATGCCAAAACTCCAATCGGCAACAAAATCAAATTCTTTACATGTTACTCATCGGTCAGCCAATTCTGATTCGGTTGTTTTTGATGAGACGGATCAACTTTGGAATCTTTACAAGCGAAATCCGACGGATCAACTTCGTAACCGGCTTGTTGAGCGTTACATGCCGATAGTCAGGAATCAGGCGGAGCGATTTTGGGCGAAATTGCCGGAGGGAGTTGAACTTGATGATTTGATTTCGGTTGGAACGGTTGGTTTGATGGATGCGATTGCGGCGTATGATTTGACTCGTGGTATTCGTTTTGAGGCGTTTTGTCCTACGCGGATTCATGGAGCGATGGTTGATGAACTTCGTTCGATGGACTGGGTTCCTCGTCCTATTCGTTCTAAGGCGACCAAACTGAACGAAGCCTGTAAAATACTTGAAACACAACTTGGGCGGAAACCGCATGATCAGGAGGTCGCCGATTATTTGGAAATTTCACCCGAAGAACTTCATCAATTGTATGCGGAAACATATCGTGTGAATATTACGAGTCTTGACAAAACGTGGTCGGAAAACGACGGTTCCAAAGATATTCGCGAGGTTGATATTCTGGCGGATCATCGGAGTGAAGACCCTACGGAACGGCTTGCCAAAATTGATTTAATTCGTGCGTTCACGAAGGGTTTAACCAAAACGGAGCGCTTAATTGTTATTCTTTATTACTATGAAGAGATGACCATGCGTGAAATTGGGGCGGCTCTGGCGCTTTCCGAAAGCCGCGTCAGCCAAATGCACAGCACAATAGTTGAACGAATCAAAAAAATGTACCAAGAACAATAGATTTTTGGGGTAATACTTTCACTAAAAAAAGAAAATTTGTCCGCAGATTACGCAGATGAACGCAGATGAAATTTAAAATTATCCGCAATAATCAGCGTAATCTGCGGACGGTTTCTTCTGTGAACTCTGCGTTTTCTGTGGTTAATAAAGTTGCCATAAGGCTTAAATGTTAAGACTTAAACGTGATTCCTCCTTGTTCAATCGTTGTTGAAAACACAAAATAACAAAATAATTTCTTGTCGCATTTTCAAAGTGTTTTGGCAAAAAATAATGTATTGTCGTTTTGAGCGACAATTGTATAATTGCAAAATCTTGATAAGGAGATTTTGCCGTATCTCGTATTTTTTGTCATTTTGTAATGACAAACGAATTACGGCGATTTCAGAAAACTTACAAAATAAGGAACATGACGATGAAAAATTTATTGGAAAATTTACTGAAATGTGTTGCCGGTGTTTTCGCAATCTTCTT
>JAISNF010000623.1 GCA_031276415.1 Planctomycetaceae bacterium | reverse complement strand
AACGGTTGATGTTGTTTTCCATTGAGACGCAGAAACAATTATCAGTCCAAATTCAGTACTCCGCCGTCCATACAATCCGCTAACATTAGGAGCGTTTTTTTATCTGCTACAGTTCCGGTGGGTTCAGTGTTTCTTAGGGCGTGGACGGAACCATCAACAAACAGAAAATTACAAATCCCTCTCCTTGTTCAAAAGTTTTTTCAAAATCCCAAAAAACTCAAAATCCCTTGCGAACATGCCCGCCGCAAAACAATGACGGCAAAGGAAAAAAGCAACATCTCGCAACTGAATTAGGTTCATAGTTTAATCTATCCCCTCTTTTTTGTCAACGGGGATATTTTTTTCGTCAAAAGACACTGATTTTAGTTGAGAGTTGAGAGTTGAGAGTTGAGAGTTTCGCAATGCGAATTAAATGTCTGAACTGTGATTTTTGTGATTCGTGTGATTGGGATGATTGATTAAAATTGCCCCAACGAGGCATTTTCCCAATGTAGCGATATGGGTTTTAACCCATCGGAATTATGATCCCAATCGCATCATAATTCTGTATTTCCTGTGTTTGTCCGGCGGGTTAAAAACACACCGCTATTTTGGGAATGCCCATTGGGAAACGTCAAAAATTCCGCTTGCGGCACTATTAACTATTCACTATAAACTATTAACTCTCCTCAGTGTTTAATAAAAAAAATAAAATTATGTTTTGGATTGATATGGGGGCTTGTTTTTTCTGAAGAAATTTGCAATGATTTTATGGTTAAAGTTTAATATTCGCATTGGCGAATGTTTTAACGACTTGATTTAGGATTGGTTGGAATAAAAGTATTTGTGTTGTTGTGAAATTTATTTTCCTTTAAACCCTCTAAACCCTTGTTACATCACATGGAACTTTTTAATTTGTTTGCTCATGTTCCGGCATTGACAACCGCAACAATTATTGATTTGGTTATTTTTATTGGATTTATTATTGCGGTTGTTGCTGTTGGTATTGGTATGAGTCGCGGCACGCAAGGCAGTGAATCGTATTTTCTTGCCGGTCGTGGTCTTGGTTGGTGGTTAATTGGTTTTTCGCTCATCGCTGCGAATATCTCAACCGAACAATTTGTCGGAATGTCCGGTTCCGCCGGAAATTATGTCGGTTTGGCGATTGCGTCTTACGAATGGATGGCGGCGGTAACATTGGTGATCGTCGGCTTTGTCTTTTTACCGCAATTTCTCAAAGCAGGAGTTTACACAATTCCCGAATTTCTGGAAAAACGTTACAACCGCTTTTCACGTACTTTTATGTCCTTGATTATGATGATTACATTTGTTACCGTGAACACGACAGCGGTTATTTATTCCGGTGCCAAAGTTTATTCCACTTTTTTTGACAGTCAATCTTATTTTGGTATTCCGCTTGATATTGTTACTTTTTCGTGGTTGATTGGTATTCTGGCGGCGACTTATGTTTTCTTTGGCGGTTTGAAAGCCTGTGCGTGGGCGGATTTGTTACAAGGTTCTGCGCTGATTATTGGCGGAACAATTGTTCTTGTTTTTGCAATGAACGCACTCCGTAACGCCGAACCGGAAACAATAAACGATGCGGTTCAAACGGTTGCAATTCAATCCGGTACGATTATTTCCGAAGAAAATGTTGCGAAAATCAAGGAAAGTTCCAGTGGTTGCGAGCGGTTTAGTGTTCTGAACGCTCACAAACTTCGCATGAATCTTCCATGGAATGACGGTGTGTTGCCGATTACAGCCTTGCTGCTTGGACTTTGGATTCCGAACTTGTATTATTGGGGACTCAACCAATATATTATGCAACGAACTCTCGGTTCAAAATCGTTAGCCGAAGGTCAAAAAGGAATTGTTTTTGCTGCATTTATGAAACTGATCATTCCGTTTATTGTTGTTTTTCCCGGACTGATTGCGTTCAATCTGTTTAGCAGTGATATGCGTAACAGTGCTTCTTCAAGAGAAAACAACGGAGTTGTTCTCGAAAAATTTGAATCGGTTAAAGCCGATCCAACCGGTCATCGCAAAGTTTTTCCTTTTGACGCCGACTTTGCGAAAATCGAACCGGAGAAAGTAACGGAAATTGTTTTGTACAACGCTGCTGTTGCGGGAATAGAAATGGAGATTTCCAATCAGCAATTATTGGAACAAAATAAAAAGATTCTTGCAGAAATTGCGAGAAAAAACGCAACACTTCCGCCGGAAAATAAAATTGTTGTTGAAAAGCAATTGATGGGTTACGATTATGATGCGGCGTTTCCGTTATTGATGAGTAAACTGGTTCCAGCCGGAGGTTTTCGGGGGTTCATGTTAGCGGCGATGCTTGGTGCGGTTATTAGTTCGCTTGCTTCGATGCTTAATGCTGCTTCGACGATTTTTACGATGGATCTTTACAAGGAATATTTGCATCGTAAAGCCGGCGATAAAACATTAGTTTTGGTCGGGCGTTTTTGTGTTTTACTTTTTACGATAACGAGTTGTCTGATTGCTCCGATGTTGAATCGTCCTGAATTAGGCGGGGTGTTTAATTTTATTCAGGAATTTCAGGGTTTTATTTCGCCGGGTATTCTGGCGGTATTTTTGTTCGGTTTTGCGTCGAAACGGGCTCCGGCGATTTGCGGACCAACGGCACTGATTATGTCGCCGGTAATTTATGCGTTGTTAAAATTTTTCTTGTTACCCGACATGGCGTTTTTGGATCGTATGGCGATTACGTTTGCTTCTGTTCTTGTCGTGCTGACAATTTTCCGAATCACAATGCCGCGATCAACGCCTTACGAACCTGTTTCAAAAACGGCGATTGAAATGCAAACATCGCGAGGAGCATTGGTTGGCGGGTTGATTGTTCTGGTTCTTGCAGCGATACTTTACCTGTATTTCTGGGATTACAATACGCCGATGTTCAATGGTTTCTTTGATAGTTTTTCCGCTCCGTTCAAAAAATAATTTTGTTAAAAAAAATGTTCCGAAAATAATTTGTTCAAATAATTAATTTGTTCAAAAAATTTTTGTTCGGAGAATAATGATAGCAATAAGGATTAAGCGGTTTGTTTTACAGACAGCGGCAGATCAATGAATTATCAACATGAACCTATTCTGATTTCTGTTTGTGTTCTCGCAAAAAATTGCGAAACGAAAATCGGAAATTGTTTGAAATCATTAACGGATTTTGCTGAGGTATTAGTTCTTGACACGGGTTCTACTGACCGGACGTTGGATATTGTTACGTCGTTTTCTAATGTCCGGTTATTTCATCAGGACGGTATTAACAATTTCGGAGCAACCCGTAATTTTATTACGGAAAAAGCGAAATACGATTGGATATTGCATATTGATTCGGACGAATTTGTTACGCCGGAATTTGTGAGGGAAATTCGCAATTTAGTTCTGAACACGAACGCGGTTTATTCGATTCGTCGTCGGATGTTTTATCGCGGACATTCTTTGCCGTCTTTTGATTCCTCGACGAGCCGTTTATATTATCGTCGGACAACTTCATGGAGTACGCGGGCGGTTCATGAGATTATTGAAGTTCGTGAGGGGATGATGCTTATTCCGATCAAAACGGCGATTGAACATCATTCGTATGATTCTGTTACGCAATTAATTGACAAGAATCAATATTACAGTACATTATTTGCGGAGCAGTTTCATAAGGAGACGAGGGTTTCGTCGTGGAGTCCATTATTCCATGGAGTCATGGCGTTTTTTAAATTTTATATTTTGCGCGGAGCGATTTTTTACGGTTATTCAGGATTTATTGTTTCATTCTGTCTATCCGTCGGTTCCCTCCTAAAATACGCCAAATTACTAGAATATAAAAAAATTTCAGAACAAAAATAAAAATTTCATCCTCCGAAATAATACAAAAAAATTTAGGGGGGCTTGTTTTTTTGTGAAGAAAGTACAAAATATGTGACTTATAAAAATATGGAAACCTATTAGATTGATAATTTGAAAACAAAAGAACACTTCTAAAAATTTAGAATTGAATCTACATGTTTTTATAAATATTATTTTATGGGTTTATACTTTTGAAAAAGACAATTTTTAGAGTTTCAAAAAAAGGAAACTATTATGAAATAATTATGATACAAACGTAAATAATAAAATTAATTAGGTAGAATCGCTCGATCCAAATCGCCAAAATTTAGAATCTGTGAGCGACATAATGCTACCCCTCCTTGTGTAAAGGAGGGCGTGGTCAAATGTCGTCACAGAGACCTTTGGCGAGGTTGGATCGACGGCAAACGTAATCACGCCCTTTTTCTGTGCGCCGATGATTCTTTCGGTTAATAAATACTTTACGTTAATATGTCGGTGTTGTTCCAATAATCTTTTTAATAACACACACTTTTTAATTACACACAAATATAAGGAATATTATGCCCATTTCAACCGAATCGCGAACCGCAAAAATTCAGAGTATTATTGAAAGCCGTAAACCAATTGCACAAAAAACGGCAGAAACAATAAATAAACTCAATAACCTTAAAAATTTACTAGAAAAATTCGCCCGATTTTTACCAATCGTTCTGGAAAAGGAAATTCCCGCCGAAAACAAGACAAAAATTGAAGAGTTACAGAATAGTTTGAAAAAATTTACAGATGAACACATTCCCAAATATAGTACGGAAATTGCACAAATTGAACGACGATTTAGCCGTCCAACATTGAATATTGGAGTTGTGGGTAATGCTCGTCAGGGAAAAAGTACATTTTTACAAGCATTAACCGGATTATCCAGTAACGAAATTCCTTCTGCTCCAGACGGACATTGTACTGGCGCACCGTCGATTATTATCAATAATCCAGAAACTTTTGCGGATATTGAGTTTTACGGCGAAAAGGAATTTATGCAAGAAGTGATATTTCCTTATTACACAAAATTAGATTTAACACCGCAACCGGATTCATTTTCTTCTTTTGCCAATACTCCAATTCCTAATCCGACGAAAGAATTTAACGCAACAAAAAAGGAATTGTACAAAAAATTGATTGATCGACAGCAACATTGTCAGAAATATCGTAAATATCTCAATCAACCGCCATGCCGTATCAATAAAGAACAAATTCGAGAATATATCGCTCAACAAGATAAAGACAAAAAATTATTGTCGAATTGGATTGCCGTTAAAATGGCGACAATTTATTGTCCATTTAAAATTCCAGATGCGGGAAAAATTTCAGTTTGCGATACGCCTGGTTTGGGAGATTTTGTTTGTGGGGCAGAGGAAAATTTGATTCGTAATATTGCCGATAATCTTGACGCAATAATTTTATTAAAACTTGTTCCAGACGGCGGAATTGTTAAGCCGGAAGATACACAACTTTATGATTTGATTCCTAAAGCAATACCGGAATTTTCGCCCAAAGATTGGTCTCACTTTATTATCAATAGAAAAAATTCTGACGAAAATAGTTCAATAAATTATTTTGAAGAACAGTTAAAAGCAAGTGCGATTAATGTACGCCGAATTATTACAGTAGATGTGAGTTGTGCTCAAGATGTTCTGACTTCTTTCGATCAAATATTAGACGACATCAAAAACAACCAACAATCGCTTGATGAAACGCTTTATAATAAACGTTTTGAAAATATTAAAACGCTCGTTAGTAATCTTAATGAATATGTCGAAAAGGTAAAAGACTCCTTACCGAAAACTGTTGCCGGAGTTGGTGTTCCGGGTAAGTTCGATAAAATGTTTATTGCCCGTTGGAGCAAAACAGAAACAGGACTGGAAAGTATTAATAAAAAGTATCAAGAAAGATGTAACACCGAAGATGTTGAATTTGTACAAAAACTAGAAGAGATTGAAAACTATTTGTTACACAATTACGACTTCTCATCTAAACTTAAAGAGTCCGATGCGTTTGGAGCGGAAATTTGCCAATATTTCGGCAACAAATTTCATGAATTGCGTATTGATCTTGCAACTGCCTTTGATCAATTAGACAAAGGATTGGACAAAATAATTCTAAAAGTACGGCAAGAAGTGTGTGATGTTTTCCAACATGCCGATCAGGGTGGTTTGGAAAACATCTTTGATGTTGACTTAAAAATCGATACAAGAAAATGGTTACTGAAACTTGCTGATCAGATTCGTGAAATTGACGGCGGTGAAAAAATTGCACAAACTATACAATATTTTGCAGATGCGTCATTTTCGTTTCGAAATCATCTGCTTTATCGTATCCGTAAAAATATTGATCCATTGGGTAGAAATGATGATTTTGCAATCTTACCACAAGATACATTTGAAATGGCTTATGAAAAAGCAAGAATGGCGTGGGAAAAAGCGGCATCGGATTGTTGTGCGGCTCTTCAAAGTCTTGCGAAAGAGCCTAATCGTGCAATATCTGCCTTTGTTGAAGATTTTTGCGACGGTGTTTTGCGTACCGGCGGTTATGAGGAGGCAAAATCTGTATGGCGTAATTTTTATGAACCATATCGTGCAGATATATGGACTGATGAGTACGCCGCATTCGAAGAAAATACAAAATTACGTGATACATGGAATAAGTATATTAAGGAATTGAGCGATGCCGTCGAACAATTAAAATCGTGATTCAATATTGTTTCGTAACTAAATTTTTCTCAAACCGAGATAAATACAATGTCAAATCCTATTTTGAAAATTACAATGGTTGGTCCTTCACGTGTTGGTAAAACGAGTCTTCTTGCTGCAATGTATAAAGAATTGGAGCGGGAATTATCGGAAGTGGGAGCAACATTTGTTCCAGACGTCAGAACACAACCTGTTATTACTGCACGCAGTAATGAACTTAAATTACTTGGCTCCGGTACAACTCTGGACGTGAGTAACATTGTTTCTATTGAGTCAACACAAGAGAAACGTGAATATGACTTTATACTTAGTGTTAAATTGGAAAATTCAAGAACTGAAAAACTTGATATTCGGTTTATTGATATGCCCGGTGGATGGTATAGCGGAGATGTACGTGTTGATACGGAATTAGCGGAATCGAATGTTTCTATTTGGGTTGTGGATGCAACCGCTTTAATGGAACAACCGGAAGAAGAAACAAATATTGGAAAATATCATACTGTTATTAATGATCCGGAAACAATCTACAACGCTTATCAACGTGCTTTTGCAGAGAGACGTACCGATCATTTTATTGTGATGTGTTTAGTACGGGCAGAGTCTTATGTTCGTAAAAATCGGCAAAACGAGATGTATCAAAAATTGAATAAATCATACGCATCGCTTCTTCATCAATTAAAACAACAAACGCCGACTCTTGGAACTGTTGAAGCGAGTTATGTTGAAACAGTGGGTAATATCATTTTTCATACCTTCAAAAGAGAAAAAAACGAAGACTTTCCGCACGCAAAATTTATGAAGTTACAAGGTAAGACATATTCACCGTCAGGCTGTGCGAAACCTTTACGTTCAGTTATTGCGTATGCACTTCAACAATCACTTTCGGCAAAAATTATTGAAACGGATAAAACGATAAAAAACATTGACCATGCAATAGAAGCAGTAAGACGGGCGAACACATTATGGAATAATTTTTGGGGAACTTTGGGCTTTGAAACCGCCTTAAAAAAACGTATCAAATATCACAAAAGCCTTGAATTCAAACACGATGAATTGATAAATATCGGAGAAGGTTTACAACATGTTTTGGAAAAAATTATGGATAACAAAAAACCAAGTGATTACTTTACATTCAATTTATAAACATAAATAACGATAACAAAAATGTTTAAGATTGCTTTGGTAGGTCCAACTGGAGTTGGAAAAACCAGTGTTTTGGCGGCGATGTTCAATGAACTTGAAGAGGAACTGAATCAAATCGGTTGTGAATTTACACCGATAGGAGTTACAAAACGCAACCTTATTGAACGCCGTTCTGAACTGGAAAGTCTAGGTAAGGGGCAAAAATCGGTTCTTACCGGAAACGTTGCAATAATGGGAACCGCTGGCTCTCGGCAATTTGATTTTGAATTACGTATTCCGGTAAAGGGTTTTTGGAAACAAAATTTACTTATATTTCCGATACGAATTACGGATTTACCCGGTGCATGGTATCAAGGAGGTGATCGTGGAGTAGAAGCAGATAAAATATTAACAGATTCAAATTGTTCTTTTTGGGTTGTTGATGCAACCGCTTTGATGGAAAATATTTCAGAGGGAAAAGAAACCGGAGATTTTCATGACATTATTAATGATCCCGAAACGATTTATAATGCCTATCAACGTGCTTTTCAAGATAAATATGATGATCATACTATTGTCCTGGTACTTGTCCGATCCGAATCTTATGTACAGAAATATGGTAAACTTTATCAAAAAAAAGTTGGTTGGTTTGAATATTGTTGTAAAAAATGTTTGCCGCTTTTAATCAATGATCGTACTAAAAATTTGTATGATAAATTAAATCTCGGTTATGCCCAATTGTTATGGCAATTGTTTGGTCAAACAAAAGGTTTATCTGCTTTTGCTTGTCATGTTGAAACAGTTGGAAATCTCTTTTTTTACGATTTTGATTTAAATCAGGGAAAACCACAAGCACAATTCCGGCGTGGAACGAAATCATATACTCCAAAAAATGGCGGACTTCCATTGCGCATTGCAATTAAACAAATATTAGAGCAAGCACAAAATGAAATCGATCAAAATACTGGAATTATAGGTCGGATATTTGGGGGACTTTGGGGAAGTTCCGAAATGAAAGCCATTAAAAATGTGTTACTTTATATAACACAAAGATTACAAGAAGATAAATACGTTTCCTTTGATCCTGAAAGAAATGGTTTTGTATAGCATACTGTCAATAATCAGGAACACAATGCAAACACTAATTTAGATTACAATTAATATACAAGAAATAAACTATGGAAGATATTGAAACAACAATCGGTATTGTCGCATGTACACGCAGTTTTTCCATTGACTACGGATATAATGCTGACGGTTGTGAAAAACAAACCGCCTTTGAATTTGAAAATGTACTTGATGATCAGATGCCAAGTATTGCCGTACATAAACGTACAGATAACACTTTTGGTGTCAGTATTGGTTATATTCCGACAAAACAAAAAGACAACGCAGACCGTAACATCCGTATCTATTTAACTTTCAATAGGCTTACCGAAGAAAAATCGCGGGATATGTTATTGTTTTATCTGGAAAGATGGAACCAATGGGAAGAAGCAACCGAACCGTTTTTACAAGCATTTCAATGGAACAGGAAATCGTCGAGCCATGATGAACGTGAATGGGATGTTGATTTTCAGATTATTCGCAACATAATTACTGATATTCCTCATGTGGAGTATTCGGATAAACGATTATCTGATCGTTGGGAATTGAGCAATAATTCGATCAATCGGAGTAAACTAATAAATTCGTTACAAACTCATACTTTTTCAAAATCATTCGGTTTCAAGGTTGTTGTTACGGGACCAGCACCAAGTCAGGATTCGTATGAACAGTTACGACGAGAAGTTGATCGTTATCTCTGGACTGGTGGTCAAAATGAAGAATTGAAAAATACAGAACCTGTAGAAATGAAAAATGATAACAATAATAAAAAAAAACGGAACAACCTACTTTCAATAATTCTCCTAATACTGGGGATAATTCTGTTAATAATAGGACTTTGGTAGAAATGGGAAAACAATTTATTTTAAAAACTATTAAAAACGTTATAGAAAGAAATTCAGATAATCCCAACAAAGAAAAATAATCAGTAACAAAAAATAGATGAAAATCCTAAAATATTTTTGTTTGAAAAAAAAAAAATTTTTTGAGTCTCAAATAAAAACAGAAACGATTTTAATTTTGAAACAATTTTATTTATAGTTTAAGTCATTGATTTCCTGTATGGAGTAAAAAATTATGACACCTGATGATAATTTTGATCAAGAAATTGAAGCCTTTCAAGAAGAGGTTCGTAACGAATTGGTTGTACGACATGAATCGTTACAGCAATATCTTGAACAGTGCATGGAACAATCACAACAAGGTAATCCTAGCGTAACACCTGAAGTTTTTGGTATGTACTTCAAACAACAATTTCGTCACATTTTTGCAATGAACGGTGATTGTAAATCTATAGACCGATTAGGACGTTATTATCTTGAAGGTCTTTATGGACTTTCCAAAGATGAAGTGTTTGCGTTTCGTCTTTTTATGAGTGCAACATTGTATGGGTTTGAACCATCATTCGTCATGTTGGGACAATGTTACGCTTATGGTATTGGAACTCCACGTAATATTAAAAGTGCTGCTTATTGGTTTGAACTTGGTCTCCGTTATTGTGGTCCCTCTGAAGTAGCTTTTCTTGGTTACTTTTATCATCAAGGTAAAGAGGTTCCGCAAGATCGGCAGAAAGCAATCTCCTATTTTGTTACTGCTGCCGATATGGGACATCCTGATATGTTTAATTTGTACACTTTTGCTGCAAATGAAGGTGATCCTCACGCTCAGTATATGCTCGGTTTTATCTACCTGAACGGACAAGTTGTTCCACAAGATATTTCAACCGGATTGCAATGGTTACAAAAATCAGTGGAACAGAATTTTGCCAAAGCCCAATGTTATCTCGGCATCATTTATCTACAAGGGTTATTCGGTATTGAACCTGATCCACAAATAGCTGTTCAATGGTTTCAGTTGGCATCTAAACAGGGAAACGATGATGCAACAAAATATCTTGCCGAATGTTTGGCAAATGGAAATGGAGTAACAAAAAATACCGGCGAGGCAATTCGTATCTGGAAAAAATTTGCACAAAAAAATAATGATGAAATAACTAATAATCAGGAATATAGAAATTGTGATCCAGGTTGTCAATATATGTTGGGGATGTTGTATTTTGATGAAACGTTTCCCGAATATAATCTGAAAGAAGCAACAAAATGGCTACGTCAATCAGCAGAACAAGGATACGCATTGGCTCAGGAAGAGTTGGGAATCCGTCTTTTGAAAGGAGATGGAGTGAAACAAAATATCAATGACGCCCGACACTTTTTACATAAAGCGGCAAAACAAAATCTTGTGGTTGCTCAATTTTATCTTGCAGAAATTTATGCTGAAGGACAAGGAGTTCCGGCTAATCGGAAGGAAGCCTTCAAATGGTACAAAAAATCTGCCGATGCCGGTTATGTTCCGGCACAACAAGTGGTTGCCAATTGTTATTTGCACGGCATAGGAACTGTAAAGAATGAATCTATCGGTTACGATTTCCTTTCAATCCTTGCTTTATGGGGTGATGAAGAAGCCTTCACTTTATTGAAGAGTGCGGCAACATCAGGAAATGCTTCTGCACAATTTTCGTTGCACAATTATTTTATAAATAAAGAAAAATCGGAATTAGCAATATCTTGGTTAGAAAAATCTGTAGAACAAGGTTTAGCCGTTGCGCAAACTCAATTAGCATTTATATATCATTCTGAAAAAAATTACGAACAATATCTTCATTATTTACACCTTGCTGCTGAACAAGGTGATCCTGAAGCCCAAACGTATTTGGCATTGGTTTATGAAGATGGAATTTTTGTTCCTAAAAATGACGAATCCGCATTTCGATGGATGAAAAAAGCCGCAGATATGGGACATGTTCAGGCAAACTACTATCTCGGTAATCTTTATCGTGACGGTACCGGAATATCTGCCAATTCGGAGAAAGCCTTTGAGTGTTACAAAAAATCAGCAGAAGGCGGTAGTTCTGATGGTATTGACCGGCTTGGTAGTTGTTATCAGTTTGGAGTTGGGGTTGAACCAGATACCAACATCGCTTTTCAACTATTTCAACAAGCAACCCAGTTAGGAAATCCTAAAGGACAATGTAATTTAGGTATTTGTTATTTGGAAGGAATCGGATGTAAACAGAACCATGAACTTGCTTTTAAGTGGATTAGTCTTGCTGTAAAATCGGGACATCCTGGTGTGTTACGACGAATTGAAGAAATAGGATTGGATATTGAAATCTTGTCTAATGGTCTCTACCAGTTTCAACAACTTCAACGAAAATCGTATCCTGAAAAACAATTTGAACAATCACTCAATCAAATTTTTCAAAACGAAGAATCATCGTTACAGAATATAATACCGCCATGTGATCCCCAATAAATAATAACTGTTTTTTTATCCTTAATTTTTTTAACAATAATATGATTCCTTCCATTTTGCCTCAATTGATTTATCTTGAGGGTTTACGTCCTCCTATTTTTCAACATCCGTCTGATCGTGCTATTCTTACAAGATTGGAAGCGATTCCGGTTTTACCGGATATTGTCGGAAAGGCTTTGGATATCTATAAGGAACAGTTGGAAATGACGCTGATTTCCAGTTCGTTTCATGTTACAGAAAAATCTTTGCCGAAAATTTATGCGATTTACCAACAGG
>JAISNF010000616.1 GCA_031276415.1 Planctomycetaceae bacterium | reverse complement strand
TAAAAATTACTCTGGATTGATTTTGGAGAATTGAGTATTATTCTGTGGATTATTGAGCAATAGTTTGCGCAAATCCAGAGAAAATAGAGGTAAAACGATGTATTACAAAACTGCCGGTGAATCACACGGTCAAGGTATTTTGGCTCTTGTAGAGAATTTTCCTGCCGGTTTGGAAATCGATAAATCAAAAATTGATCAGGAATTACAACGTCGTCAAGGCGGTTACGGACGCGGCGGACGACAAAAAATCGAAACCGACAGCGTTGAAATTTTAACCGGTCTCTGGCAAGGAAAATCCACCGGCGCACCCATCACTCTTTGGATCAGAAACCGCGATTGCCGCATCAATACCGCACCGGAAATTACACAACCGCGTCCAGGTCACGCCGATTTGGCAGGCTCCATCAAATACGCATTGCCGATTCGACCAATCCTTGAACGCGCCAGCGCACGAGAAACCGCCGGACGCGTCGCCGCCGGCGCACTGGCAAAACAATGGCTCGAAAAATTTGGAATTATTGTTGCCGGTTTTGTTCGGACTATCGGTTCATTGTCTTTACCGACTCCGCCGAATGATCTGACACCGGATGAATTATTGCAACGCCGAAATTCCAGCGAACTTTATACGGTTTATCCCGAACATGATACGGTGTTGAAATGGCGAATTGACGAAATCGGAAACTCCGGCGATACTGTAGGCGGTGTTATTGAAGTTCGGGTGTTTGGTGTGCCAATTGGTCTTGGTTCGTGTATGCAATGGGACGCCAAACTTGACGGCAAACTCGCTCAGGCGGTTATGTCGGTTCAAGCCGTCAAAGGTGTTGAAATCGGTCTCGGTTTTGAATCCGCACGAACATTAGGCTCGGCAATGCACGACCCAATCGGTTACGACGCCGCACAACAACAAACTCCATCACAAGGTTTTGTACGGAAAACAAACAACGCCGGAGGAATTGAAGGCGGAATCTCAAACGGTCAGCCAATTATTGTTCGGGCAGCCATGAAACCGATTCCAACCCTGAAAAAACCACTTGATTCCATTGACCTGATCTCAAAACAATCCATGCCGACAATTTATGAACGTAGTGATGTTTGCGCTGTTCCCGCCGCAAGTGTTGTTGTTGAAAACGTGATTGCGTTTGAAATTGCAAGACAACTCGAATCAACACACACACATTGACAACCGCCAAAATTCATCGTCAACAGTTTCATAACAACAATTTTATAACAACAATTTTATAATTGCTATTTCAACAGTTTTAAGGTAGATTGTTAAATAATTATAATAAGGAACTTATAAAAACCACAAATTTATTTTTATTAACCACAGAGGACACAGAGAACACAGAGGAATTTTTTAATTGGAATTAAAATGTTATTTAATATCATAATTGACATTTGATCTAAAATAACTTTATAAAATTAAATTTTTCTTCTCTGTGGTTAAATAATCTGTGCTTAAATAAAAAGCCGATTATTAAAAGTTACCAATATTATAATGATCATTTTTTTAATTTCTTACTAATTTTAAAAAAGGAATTTATTATGGGTTTTGTTCATGCAATGATTACGTTAAGTAATTCTTTTGATGAAGGAATGGCGGCGGAAGGTCTTCTTTCGCCGGAATTGATTCGGAAAACAGAGGTTTGTGCTCTTGTTGATTCTGGGGCATTCACACTTGTCATTAACGAAACACTCAAAAAACAACTCGGACTTCGTGTTCTGGAAACAACCAAAATTTTGCTTGCCGATGGCAGTCGTCAGGAATGTGAAGTTGTGGGACCTATTGATATTCGTTTCAAGAACAGACACACGGTAACTTCGTCATTGGTTCTTCCAACAGCGGACGAAGTTTTACTGGGCGTTATTCCGCTTGAAGGAATGGATGTAATTATTGATCCGAAAAAACAGGAACTGGCATTGCCGCCGGAACGTTTGGATATGCCGCTTATGATAGTAAAATGAAGTTATTCTCCGAAAGTTATTCTCTGAAAGTTATTCCTATTTAATAGTAACGTGACTTTACATGATCAGACACGGCGAATTATTTCGCTTCTGCTTTTTTTTATTCTGGGTCCTTTGCTCACGTTTGGGATTCTGGCGGGAATTGTGTTGCGAAAAATTCCCGCAAATGCACGAAAATTTGAATACAACGCTGCAATTCAAACCGGTCTGACCTGGAAAATTGACGCTGTTGAATATCGGTCATTGTATTGTACGCGTCTGAAAAATGTACGGATTCTCGATCCTTTTTCCGCAAAAACAATCTTTTTTGCGCCGGAAATTGATTGTCAGTTTATTGTCGCGGAAAATTTCGATAAATTTTTTCCCGGTATTGAAACAAATTCCGATCATTCGGACAAGCCAATCGCGCCTTTTCTCTCATCGATTCAGTCAAACGGGATTCGATCAAACGGATTCCATCAAATTTTTGTGGCGAATTCTGTTCTGACGTTTGATCATGATTCTGCGTCGGCGGTTGCGGTTCGTGATACACTTGAAAAAATTCTGGCGAGATTTCATTTATTATCGGAAACACCAATTCAATTTGTTTTTGAAAACGTCGGTGTTTTCAGTGTGTACAGTAAAAAACGAACGGACGAAAGACCGGACAGAATCAGGTTTGTTCGCGGCAATCTTTATCGGACGAAAAATGAAATTCGTTCTGATTGGGAATTTCAGGTTCCCGAATTTTCCGAATTGGAAACGCAACGTTTTTCGGTTATTCAGAAACGTCCGGCGAACAGTGTTGAGATAACGTTACGAACCGGCAAGATACCGATTCCGTGTGAACTGGCGGCGGTGTTTTGTTCGGCGTTCCGGCATTTTGGTAACGGAAGCCGGTTTAGCGGTGAATTTTCTGTTGAGAAAAACAGCAACACGGAAATTCCGCCGACACTCCGGTTAAAAAATGTTTCTTTTAAAGATATTGACTTGTCTCCGTTTGCTCTCAAATACACGCCGTTTTCTGTTTCAGGAACAATGTGTGATTTACAAATAAGTCAGGCGATATTGGGGCGGAACCTATTTACGGCGGAGGGATGTTTTCAAATTGTTGATGGTTTGATAGAGAAAACGTTATTTCAACGAATTATTGAACGTTTTAATTTGGTTGTCAAACCGTCTGATATTTTGGAATCGCCGCGTCGTATGATTCCGTTTACGGCGTGTGCGATTCATTTTCGGTTACAGCCGGACGGTGTTATTTTCCGACCGGACGATTTGTGGCATAACGCCTTGATGCATCAGGTTCCAGATGCTTCGGGGCTTGGTAAAATGACGGTTTATTTTCCTGACGAAAACCGGCGGTTAATTTCGTTTCACACATTTTTTTCGATTTTTGCGCCGGACACTGCTCCGACGGTTCCATTAACGCCGGGCTTGAAACATTTATTTTTCTTACTTCCTATTGACGATTTCCAACCTCCGAAGGTTCATTCCGCCAATACTTCCAACAAAATTATTGAACCGTTTATTCATAATGATTTGGTTCCTATTCCGGCGGAAATCAAACCGCCAATTGCGAATCCGGTTTTATCTTCGCCAAACGTCTTGTTTGTTGATCCGAAAAAAAATATCACAATTGAACATAATAATAAAACAAAATAAACAAAACAAAAAATCGTCCACAAATAATCGCCGATAATTTTTAAATTTGTCCGCAGATGATTTTTTGTTTTATATTTAAAAATCATCTGCGAAATCTGCGGACGTTTTTCTTTTATCAGCGTCCTCTGCGGACAAG
>JAISNF010000473.1 GCA_031276415.1 Planctomycetaceae bacterium | reverse complement strand
TTAAAACCGTATCAATTTCATGGTTCTATTTACGGAGTTGTTCCGGTAAAACGTAACGCGGAAAAAAATGATTATCACAAACCGGTTGGAGAATGGAATACGGAAGAAATTACTGCAACAGGTTCAAGAATCAAAATTGTTTTGAACGGCGAAACGGTTCTTGACGCCGATATTGCAGAATTTAAAGACAAACCAACTCCAGACGGTAGGGATCATCCGGGACTTCATCGTGAAAAGGGATTTTTGGGTTTTCTTGGTCATGGTGATCCGGTTCGGTTTCGGAATATTCGGGTTAAAGAATTGAATGTTTTGACGGAAGAAGAGAAAAAAGAAGGTTTTGAATTGCTCTTTGACGGCAAAACGGTTTCGCCGGAAATTTGGAAAAACGATATTCAGGGTTATCCGGTTGAAAGCGGTGAAATTGTGTGTCGGAAAGGCGGGACGTTGGCAACGATCAAAGAGTATGACGATTTTGTGTTTCGTTTTGAATTTTTGTTGCCGCCGGGCGGAAACAACGGCGTCATGGTTCGCGGCGGTACGGAGATTCAAATACTTGACCATTTTCATGAACGTTACAAAGACCTCAAACCTTATCAATATCATGGTTCGATTTATTATTCTGTGCCTTCGAAGAGAGTTCCTGAGAAAAACGATTTTCACAAACCGGTTGGTCAATGGAATTACGAAGAAATTATTGTTCGCGGCACGCAGTACAAAGTTATCTTGAATAACGAAACGATTCTTGAAGCCGATGTTGCCGAGTTAAAGGGCAAACCGTCAATGGACGGCAAGGAACATCCTGAGTTACAAAGAGTCAAAGGTTCACTTGGTTTTCTTGGTCATGGTGATCCGGTTCGGTTTCGGAATATCCGCGCCAAAGAACTGCCAAAAGAAAATCCATAATAAATTTGTGGTTTTTAGAAGTTACCAAATGTTGTGGTAATTCGGTTTTCGTTTGGGGACAAGATCAACACATTTTGATGGGATTAACAGATTTTGACAGGATTTTTAAATAGAATATTTTAGCCGTTGCAATGTTTTTCCGTAAATATTGCCGACCTTTTGAACGCTATAAACGAAAAATCCGTTGGAATGTTCGATTTTTGGAATTCCTTTTATAATTCTTTGATCAGGGGACTTAACGGCAATACCATTTTGAGTGTATAATAAACGAAGTTTCGTGTTTCCGCCCGCTCTCGCGGGAAGGGTTACAAAATTATTCCGCCGTTTTTTATTTAATTCCCATGAGCACTCTGGATAAATCAAACCAGATAATATCATCCGTCCCCGTCTTCTCCGAAATTCCGCCCGACCTCGTTATGAAACAAAAACTCGGCGAAACCGCCGGTAACGAAACTTGGGCAGTCTTCGACCGAACAAAAAAGAAAAAGTTTCTGTTCAAACGAATTAAACATCCGTTCTGCGGCGATCAAATAACTTTTGAACGCTTCAAAGAGGATTTGTCGGCTTACGAACAATTGAGAGTAAACAAAATCGTATTACCCGCAATTTTACTAATCGGACAAAATACCGATGGAATCTGGTACGTCCGAGAATTTATCAATGAAAAAAATCTCGGCGATTGGGTCGCCGGTGGAAAATCATTGCGAGAACATGAAATCGCACGACGTTTTGTCACCTTGACCACTCAACTAAATCAATTACACCAAAACGGAAAACTTCACCGTAATCTCAAACCAACAAATATTTTTTCTTCTGGAATTGATAATATCGTTTTGGTTGATCCGGATGCCGGCGGTTTTCTTGATCCCGCATTTTCCGCCGCCAATCCCTATGATCCCTCCGTGTTCGGCTCAATCGATTTCCTCGCACCGGAACAACGAACAAAAATAGAAACAGGAAAACCTCTCGATGTTAAAACCGATTTGTGGAGTCTTGCGGCTTTGTTGGGATTCGTTTTGACCGGAAAAAAACCGGCTGAACTCCAAACAAATCAAATACCCGATCATTTTCAAAATTTGATCTTTTCCGCATTAAAAGAAAATCCGGCAGAACGGAAAATTACTCTTGCGGAATTTCTTGCGGAATTGGAACAAATTGTCCGTATGACCCGCCTCAGTACTTTCGGAACAGAATCGGCTATTTTGTCTCCAACACAATCTCCAACACAATCTTCAGCACAATCTTCAGCACAATCTTCAATGCAATCTTCAGTGCAAACTCCGACACAATCTCCAGCGCAAACTTTTCAACAATCTTCTCCGGCGGTTCAAAATACCGCTGTTTCATCGGATGCCGCAGAATCTCCTTCATCTTGTTCGTTGTTTGGAGTGTTGCCGCCGAACACGAATTGTCCGCAATGTCATACGCCGGTTCGTTTGGCGACAGACAGACTTTGCCCGCAATGCGGTCGCCCTTATCAGGAACCATGTCTGAATTGCCAATCAACCAACCCATTTTGGATTCGTACATGTCGGGGTTGCGGCTCAGATTTGGTTGCTCTAAAACAGAAAATGTTGCTAACACTCAATTCGCAAAAACAGCAAATTCTCAAATTGCGTGAAACTTACGGTCATGATCGAACATTGCCGCTGCTGAAATATATGTCAACGGTGAATCATCCTGATTTTAATGTCTTCAAAGAATGGGCGAAAAGTATGACGGCGTTGATTCAAAAGGAACGCCGCGACATCAAAACGTATGTGGATAACATCCGAATGCAGGCAAACGCCGCTATGGTGGAACAAAAATACGACAAAGTACAACAAATACTCGAACAAGTTCCAAGACCGCTTTTGGATGAACCTCTTCGCAAACAATATGCCGAAGCAGGGGAAATTTTAACCGAAGTTGACTCTTTAATCAGAGAAATCCGAAACGCAATTTCGACAAAACGATACAGTCAACTCTTGTCTTGTGTTCAGCGTTATCTGGAACTCAAAGCCAATGACCCGGAAGCACAAAGTCTTCAACAGAAAATTGAGAAACTCACAACAATTACGTCGCCGAAAGGAACGAAATTACGTCGGATTCCGAATGGACGATTTTACATGGGTTCGCACGATTCCGACGAATATTTGCGCAACAATGAACATCCGCAACATCGGGTTTTGATTACGCGAAATCTTTTTGTCGGGGTTTATCCGGTTACTCAGGGCGAATTTACGCAACTCATGGAATTTAATCCCAGTGTTACAACTGATGATGAACATTGTCCTGTTGACAGTGTTACGTGGTATTCCGCCGTAGAATATTGCAACAAAATGAGCGAGTTGGAAACATTATCGCCGTTTTATCAACTCAAAGCGATTAAAAGACGTGCCACAGGAACTATTGAAAAAGCGGATGTTATTGAACTTGGCGGAAACGGTTATCGTCTTTTGACGGAAGCGGAATGGGAATACACTTGTCGGGCGGGAAGTATTACGCCGTGGTGTTACGGAGATCAGGTGATGGATGTCGGCGAATACGCATGGTATTACGACAATTCTTCGATGGAAACACATCCGGTTGGCGAAAAAAAACCAAATTCGTGGGGACTTTTTGATATGCACGGTAATGTAATGGAATGGTGTCATGATTGGTATGGAGAATTTTATTACCAGCAATGTTCTGAAGAAGAGGAAAACCCAATCGGACCGCCGGAAGGTACCGCAAAAGTGTTGCGCGGCGGGGCGTGGCAATTCGGTGCCGAATCAACACGTTGTGCGTACAGAAATAGCAGCGGTCCCGAAACTTCGTCCGGTGTTATCGGGTTTCGCGTCTGCCGAAACGCTCCAGATGATTCCATGTAAATTCAAATTTTCGTAAATATTTTCATAAAAAATTGATCATTTGTTTACGAATGAAATCGTGAATACGGTTTATTTTTCACGCAGAACGAGATGTTTTACCATATCGTCAAGCATTTCAAGTGCAATATTATTGTTTTGCGTCAATTTATTATTTCGGTTATTATTTCGGAAAATTTCGAGTGAATGTTCCGCCAGTTCGAGAGTTCGGGCGGCTTCGCGTTTGGCTCCGTCAATACCAAGCAAACGCGGATAAGACCATTTGTCATTTTCCGTATCTTTACGAAGACGTTTCCCAACAGTTTGTTCATCACCAAGAACATCCAATAAATCGTCCGTAATCTGAAACGCCAAACCAAAATAGATTCCAAATTCATCCAGAGCAATCTGTTGTTTTTCAGATGCGTCAGCGATAAGGCAACCCAATCGAAGTGAAGCCCGAATTAAGGCTCCGGTTTTACGGTGGTGAATATGTTCGATCATCGGAATACCACCGGATTCGATGGAGTTGTCGCGGTAAACATCATCCATCTGACCGCCAACCAAACAGCATGGACCCGCCGCAACCGCTAATTCCTTGCAACATCGCCCCGCAAGTTCTAGCGGTGTCAAATTACCAAGCATCTCAAACGCCAATGCAAGCAATGCATCACCGGCAAGAATTGCTGTAGGTTCGTCAAACTTTTTGTGACATGTCGGCAAACCACGCCGCAAATCATCATTGTCCATTGCCGGTAAATCGTCATGAATTAACGAATACGCATGAACCATTTCAACTGCACATGCTGCCGGAATTGCTTTTTGCCGATCACCGCCGCAAAGTTCGCAAGCGGTGAGAACTAGAATTGGTCGTAGCCGTTTACCTGAGGCAAGAAGACTATACCGGATTGCCTCACGCAGGCGAACCGGACAATTTACATCAAATTGTGTTGATTCATCAAGTGCCGCATTGATGAAACAACGCAATTCGTCCCCGTATTGAGACACTGTAATGCTTGTTTTCTTAGGAACTGTACACAAATTAAATGTCCAATTGAAATATTACAATATTTAAATTCTAAAACCGATAAAACAATCGGAATTATTTTGGTTTGTTTTGTTTTAGTTTGGCTATTTCCGCAAGAAGAATTTCACGCTCGGCTCGTTCTTTTTCGAGTTCTGCCTGTTTTT
>JAISNF010000455.1 GCA_031276415.1 Planctomycetaceae bacterium | reverse complement strand
AAATTTTTACTAAGAAAAATTTGTAGCCGGTAATTTTCAACACCGTGAATCTTAACAAATTATCGGACTTCGTACAGCGAGGGAAGCCGCAAGACGTATGCAGTGTGCTAACGCCTTAAAGCAAATCGGGATTGGGTTCCACAATTTCCACGACACGCAGCAGGGAGTTCTTCCTGTTATGTTGGCAATCAACAGACCAACTGGATTTGTGCTTCTTTTTCCGTATGTGGAACAGATGCCGATGTACGAGTTACTTCAGTCCAAAAATAACAATTTCGAACAAGAATTCAACAAAGATTTTTGGGGGTACACTACCAGTTCACGCCGTATGAGTCAGGCGGATCTTGATGCTCTCTTTTCGATTCCAACCTATCGATGTCCGACTCGTCGTGCACCTAGTGCGAAAGACGGCATCTATGATGGAACATACGGAGATGGTACGACTGCTACTTCCTCAAACGGTCCTCGTAATGATTTTGCCTTCGTCGCTTATGTTGATCGGAGTATTTACTCCAGTATTGAATGGACAAACTCTTGTGGTCATCCAGATACTGCAGGTACTACAGCATATGACAATAATATTGCAGCCATTGGAAGTGCATTAAGACCTGCTATGCTAAGATCGGGAGCAACCGCATGGCAATGGCAATATTGGACAACTCGCGATACAATGGCTCGTTTCACTGATGGAACCAGCAATACTTTTATCGTTGGCGAAAAACACATCCATGCAAACAACATCCGAAAATGGACAGGTACTACCCTAGGATATAACGAGAACGGTTATGTTCAAGATTGTGCCTACACCCATACTACCTATAATGATTGGGGCAGGTGCTGGTTTATTCGGTCTTTTTTCAAGCACAATACTAATGATGTGTATGGAATTGCTCGTGGTGCAAATGATCGGGAAACAAGCCAACCTAACGTTGCCGGTTTTGGAAGTTGGCATCCCGGAATTTGCCCGTTTTTGTTTGCTGACGGTTCCGTTATGCCCATAAGCAATACAACACCAACCGGTAATCACGATAAAAAGTTAGCATTAGTGCAACTCAGTGATGTTGCCGACGGTGGAGTAGTGAGTTTGGAGTGATAATTGTTTCTGTGTCTCAACGGAAACAACATCAACCGTGGGCGACCGTTCAAGCGAATGGTCGCCTATCTTATGATTGCAAACTCAAAAGGTAGGCAATGTTGGCTTTCACCTACCATTGGTCGGCGTGTACTCGCCGACAGTGACCCTACTATTGTAGTTCCAGATCAACCGTTGCGACCGTAAGTTAGATAACCTTTCGGCGAAAGGTCGCCTACCAATTCACTACTAACTATTAACTATTTTTTAACCTTTTAACCAATTTATTACAAGCCCAATACTGACCATCTACGTGCGCACACCGCGCACGCAGGCGTCCATGTTCCGGTTCCAATGTAGCGACGGGTTTTAACCCGCCGGACAAACGTTAGGGGTTGCGGAACTATGATCCGATGGGATCATAATAGTGATGGCTTAAAACCCATCGCTATTTTGGAAACGTCCCGATGGGGCAATTTGAATCAATTGAGATATTGATATTGGGAGTAGGTGAAAAACATTTGGCGAATAGTTGACTACCTAACTATTCACTATAAACTATTCACAATTAACTATTAACTATAAATTATGCTGTGTTAAACTAACGTTTTGTTTTTGTATAAAGTTTCTTTCCCTCATTTTTTAAAGGAATTAATTATGTCCACAACTTCCCGTCGTGATTTTTTGAAACAATCCGCTCTTGGAGCAGCCGGAATTGGAATTACCCCTTATTTTTTATCAAGTGCCCAACCGGTACAAGCGCAGGCTCCAAGTGACCGGCTTCGTATCGGTTGCATCGGAGTTGGGAGCATGGGACGCCCCAATGCTTCGGAATTTTCACAGATTGCGGATGTGGTTGCGGTGTCGGATGTTGATACATCACACATGGCAGAAGCACTCGCTCCACACGAAAAAATCGGTACCCACAGAGGTGATAATATCACCCCGCCCGAAATGATTAAAGATTACAGAAAAATTCTTGATCGAAAAGATATTGACGCCGTTTGTATTGTTACGCCCGATCACTGGCACGTCAAAATGGCGGTCGAAGCATTGCAAGCCGGCAAACATGTTTTTTGCCAAAAACCTCTCACTCTCACCGTTGAAGAAGGTCAACTTATCCGTAACGCTTGCAGAAAATATAACCTCACCTTTCAAGTCGGTACACAACAACGAACTGATTTCAACCGAAGTTTCCTAAAAGCGGTAATCCTAATCCAAAAAGGATTGCTCGGGAAAATTACAAATATTCTATGTCATATTGACGGTTCGCCAACATGTGAACCTATCCCGCAAGCACCCGTACCGGAAACGTTGGATTTCGACCAATGGCTCGGTCAGGCTCCTCTTGTCGATTACATCGCTACCGAAGCCAAAAAACAAGAACGCCAAAATTTTTGGCCGCGAAATAGCCGTACACATTATGAATTTAGATGGTGGTACGAATATTCCGGCGGTAAATTTACGGATTGGGGGGCACACCATATTGATATTGCGTTGTGGGCGATAAACCAAAACGGTCCCGGTCAAGGTCCTATCAGTTTCAACCCAATATCTGTTGAACACCCTGTCCCTTTCAAAAACGGTTACCCAACAATTGCCAATCAGTATAACACCGCAACAAAATTCGATATCGAATGTAAATTTGAAAACGGAATCGTGATGAATGTTGTTAGCCACAGCAATGCCGGTAACGGTATTCTCTTTACCGGAGAAAAGGGACGAATCCATGTGAGTCGCGGACATCTCAACGGAAAACCAATCGAAGAACTAGGCGACGAATCCAAATACATCAAGGAAGAAGATATTGTCAAAGCATACAACGGGCAAAAACCTGAAGGACATAAGCAGAATTTTATTACTTGTATTAAAACGGGCGGGTTGCCGATTTCGGACGTGTTTACGCATGTTCAAGCGATGAACGTATGCCATCTTACCGCAATCGCCGCAAGATTAGGGCGTGAAATTAAATGGGATCCCAAAACCGAAAAAGCAGGCGACGAACAAGCACAAAGTTTCATCGCTCGTGAACAACGAAAAGGTTACGAGATTCCACGTGTCTCGTGAACTACATGAAAACATGGAAACAATGTAACCGGTGTTTTTAAACGCCGGCTACTTGGGTGGGAATACAATGTGGAATAACGTAGAATTAGGGTAACCGTTCACGGTATTTTTTTATTATTTAATGATTTTGTTGATTTTTCTTCGTCCCGATAGGGACGGTATTTTCATAACCGCAGGTCTTTGACCTGCGGTTAAAACTCCGCCGCTCACAACTCTGCCCCGCTAGGGGCAGCACTTTTTGCGTTAAATAATGTCAATAAAATCCTGCCCTTTCAGGGCAGAAAGGACAGGCGGATTTTGTTACCGCAGGTCGCTGACCTGCGGTTATGAAAGTTACGCCCTTATCAGGGCGAATATTGGGTAACTATACATTAAAAAAATCCGCTAAATTTCAGTGAACGGTTACGAATTAGGACAAAACTATTGAAATTTCCAAACCGCCAATAACTAACTTATTCAATCTCATTCAATGCAACAACCGATTCGAATTTTGTATCTTATTGATGATCTTTGGTCAAGTCGCGGTGGAAGTGAGCAACATTTGCTTTGGTTGCTGAACAATATTCCCGATTCGGAATTTGCGAAATACTTTGTGATCTTTTCCACACTTTGGCATTCGGAACCGGGTATTCTTAAACATCAACCGATTGTTCTCGGCGAGCGTTACGGAATAACGCGGAGTTCGTGGTTGCGGCGGCTTTGGGCGTTAAGCCGATTGATTCGCCAACGGAATATTCAGATTATTCAGGCATTTAGTCCAATGGGTGAATTGGCGGCGATACTTGCTTCACGTTTGTCATTTTGCGGTCGTGTTTATGGTTGTGTTTGTGGTCGTGTTCGCAGTCGTGTTATTGGCAACCGTCGTGATTGCGGATACGACAGACGTTTGAAATATCGCACAATTAACCGGTTAAGCCGTTTTTTGGGAACGAAATATATCGCCAACAGCGAAGCGGCACGTCAAGCGGCGTTTCGTAATGATCAAACTCCTTTAGAATCAATTACCGTTATCAGAAATCCTGTTGCGACAAACCGTATTCAGGAAGGACTGTTTTCGCCTTTGAAACGTGAAGAACTTCCAATTCCTAAAAATGCACAGCAAGGTAAAATTATTGGCATGGTTGCTTCTGTGCGTCCGATCAAAGATTATTCTTCGTTAATTCGTGCGATAAAAATTGTTCTTGAAAAAATTCCTGATGTATGGCTTCTTTGTGTTGGTGAACCTCTGGAAGATCACCAAAAGGAATTGCAACATCTTGCTGATGAGTTGGGTATTTCAGAACGAGTTCTCTGGTATGGCGGGATTGATAATCCGCTTACGATAATTCCCAATTTTGATGTTGCGGTGCTTTCGAGTCATTCGGAAAGTTTTTCCAATAGTGTTCTGGAATATGCTGTTGCGGAATGCCCGATAGTGGTTTCTGATGTTGGCGGGTTGGGTGAAATTATTGAAAATAATCAAACCGGTTTTGTTGTTCCGCCGCAAAATCCGAAAGTATTAGCCGAAAAAATCCTCTATCTTCTCGAAAACCCTGAATCCGGTAAAACATTTGGAAAAAAAGCCAAAGAATCCGTGTTTGAAAAATATGATGAGAAAAAAATTCTTGAACAATATATCAATTATTATAAATCAATTGTGAACAGTTGATTTATAATTGCCTCATCGGGGTATTGCCAATGTAGCCGATGGTTTTAACCGCCGGAACATTGAAAACCGAATATTATTCCCAATTAAAAAATTCCTCTGCGTTCTCAGTGTCCTCTGTGGTTAATAAAAATAAATTTGTGGTTTTTAGAAGTTCCCTTGTGTTATGGGGAAAGGCGGTTATAATGTGGGCGTTCTTAATTTATTTTTGGAGGGTAAGCGAATGGCTAGCGGTCTCATTGGAAATGAGATGTCCTTAACAGGATTGCGGGTTCGACTCCCGTGCCCTCCGCTCTAAAAAACAAAGAAGAATCCGCTGATAAAAGAATAGTCCGCAGATGACGCTGATAATCGCAGATAATTTTAATCATAATCTGCGATCATCTGCGGACTCTTTTAAAAACAATCTGCGATCATCTGCGTAATCTGCGGACTCTTTTAAAAACAATTTGCGGACTTGTTTTTTTGTGTTGGTTATTTTTCTAGGCGGATTGATTCGATTTCGATCTTTTTATTTTCGGAACCGACAAGGTCAAAGCGTAAACTTGTAATTTGTTGACGCCAGTTTTTCTTTGATTTCAGATTGAATGTGTAATCGTGAAACTGCCCATCCGCCGTAACAGGAATCACTAAACTGTTTGCTTCAGAGACGGGACTGGTAACGGTTGACCAGAACAGTTGGGCATATTGTTCCGCAGAACCTGCCCCTGAAACTTTCATCCGAACCTTGAAACTGCTCCAATCTGTTGCCGAAATTGATAAAACCGTTGACCGCAGACGGCGCAACCGGCGGAATCAAAGGCAATTATCCGTCCGCCTCAACCGCTTCACCGCCGGAGCCCAAAACAGTAAAAGTTGATATCCCGCTTATCAATAAAGGCGAACCCAATTTTAGTAACTTCGGTATTCCCGACATGGATGCCGCATTGAATCCGCCGCAAACAGATGTTCCACTTTCTGTACCTGCTGATGCCAATTCTCTGTACGGAAATTCGGCATCAACAGAACCGCCAGGTATTGTCGAATCATTTTTCATTGGTATGTGGAGTGGCGTACACAATGCTCTGGATATTGCAGGAATATTTGTTCCTGGTATTGGAGATATTGCGGATGGAGCAAACGCATTGATTTATCTTGCGGAAGGCGATAAGATTAACGCTGGTATCAGTGTTGCGGCAATGGTTCCTGTAGTTGGTATTGG
>JAISNF010000437.1 GCA_031276415.1 Planctomycetaceae bacterium | reverse complement strand
TTGTCTATTCTGTACACTCTTGCCCATTGTTTATAAGCAGGACGAACACAAAAAGTAAGACCGGTTTTCACAAGACAATCTAAAGATTCCTGAAACTTTAAATTAAACTCCGGATCATCAAAATGCTTTGAAACATAAACTTTGGCATTGACCGCATGAAGAGCATCAAAAACGGTTTGAGATTTTTTAGGTAACAACAAACCATTAGTAACAAATTGTATTTGTGAATCCTTCCAATATTTTCCGGCAGTCAAAATAACCTTTTCTACTTCAGGATGAAGTAAAGGTTCACCGCCTAAAATAACAAACTGGTTAGGAATTACTTTCTTACTCCATGTTTCAAACCATTCTGATAATTGTTCCAACGGAACATAACCTTTTCGTAACGGACTTACATGAGAACAAAATTTACATTTCAGGTTACAGCCTTTAACAATATCAACTTCAAGATGGTCTATACGTACACGACCATCGCCAGTAATACCCATTACCCGATTCGCCATATCCGAAAAACTATCTTTCGAAAACAAATATCGACGAAAACTTGGTCTATCAAAAAAATAACCGATTATTTTTTGGGTTAAAGGATAGACAAATGAATAAACAATATTCCGGCACAAAAAACGTAAAACGTCCATTAGTTTTTTTATAATACTTTTCATATAAATTTCTCTTTCCAATATTAATAATATAGAGTGAATATATCCTTATTGGGGGTAACCTAACAAACAAAAATCAGTAGTTGAATGCTGCGGTATAAGGTGTCTAATTAAAAAACGATAACCAAGATTCCAACTCTCAATCTTGGGTTTTATTTCAAAAAAATCTTTAGGATTATGGTATATCGAAATAATTAAAAGTGGTTTATGTACTTTTATAGTTTCTACAGCACCTTCAATAACATCGCTCTCGACTCCTTCAACATCCAATTTTATCAATCCGATATCAAGTGAGTTTTTACGTACAAAATCATCAATTGAAACAACGGGTACTTCATACTCTTTCAGATTATTACGCCGTTTAATTGTTGTGGAGCCGTCATCTGCGCCAGCCATGCAATCATAAACACCTTGCGAATAAAATTTCATACTTCCTTGTGTTTTTCCAAGAGCTTTTTGTACCGGTATTATTTTATGTACGTAATCACCAAGAACATTCGTGTTTAATGTGATAATTTTTTTTATCTCAGGAAACATATCTGGATTAGGTTCAAATACATAAACATTTCTAGGTTGAAATTCTGTAAAAGCCATCGCCGAATCACCTACAAATCCGCCACCATCAATAACATCACGACCGGAAAGAATAGTTTGTTTTTCCTTCGTAAAGTAACTCATACCAAATCCATTGGCTATCTCTACGTTAGAAACGTAACAAATAGGAAATCTATATCGCTCAGATGTAGTCAACTCAAGCTGATTTAAGCGTTCACATTCCGCCTTATCTAATGGGAAAAAATGCTCAATCGGTTTTCTGTAACATGTTTGCGAAAATGAAACAACGCCTTCCAAACTATGTAGAAACCTTTGTAATAAAAATCTTCCAATAACTTCCCGGCTAAGATTATCAAGATTTTCTTCTATCACAGATTTCAATTCAAAAATTTTTTCAAATTTTGTTTCATTAAAAAAATTGTTCCAAGCAATGGCAGTTGGTTCAATCTCATCAAGAAAAGTATGTTTTCCTTTTTCTTTATCTTTCAATGCATCCTGTAATAAGTTTTCTCGAAATGTTAAATTTCGTAGGGCGAACCCCACTACTTTTTTAAGTAAAGGGAAAGATAGGTGCTTAATAATATTCTTAATTGGATTAGGAATCGTCATAATTATAAAAAGTATAAAAAATTAAAACTTTACGATAATATTGTTATTGTGTATATTTGCGCAAATAAAAAATCATCAATATCAATATAAAAATTCGACCTGTAATAAATGATGTAACAATACCAATATTTCCCCATTGTTTTTCCAGTAAAAAATAGGTTATAGTTAATGATATTATTATTTCACCCAATTCAAAAAAAACGAATATCCATGCCTTTTTTTGATCTATCATCACTTGCCATACTGTAATACATAATATGTTCACAATACCCCAAATTCCAAATGTAACTAAAATCAAACCGTTACCTATAAATTCATTACCATATAATTTCATTAAAAAATTAGGAAACATAATCATCGGTAACGCTAAAATTAATGAAATAACCGTTTGAAGTCCTAATCCTTTTTTGACAACAGTCCAGTATCGGCTGTTTTGACTCATTCCGCCTACTTCACAAAGGTTTGGAAAAAATACTGTTGATAATAATGTCGGCAAGAAAAAAAATGCTATCTGAATATTTTGTGCTGCATAAAATTCACCTAACTCAGCCGCTCCGTTTGGTTGTATTCGAAGCATCATTTGTACTAACCAAACCATTCCAACATACAAAATACCACTGATTACTAACGGTAAATTTGAATTCCATAAAATAGATATTTCTTTGTATGTATTTGAAAATAAGTAACGTATTTGATGCTTTGTTGTATTTCGATAAATGAACATGCTATTTATTAAAATATTCAATCCCGTACAAAATATAACAGCAGCAACCGCACCCAATATTCCAAACCAATAAGTACTTACAGTATAAATAGGTAACGATAATATTCCAACAATTATTGCTACAATTGCCAATCCGCGAAAATCCTGAAAACCCGTCATTACAGCAGTCTGTGTTCCCATGAAGGTCAACATGAATAACAATCCAGATGCTAAACGCATTACATTAGTTAATTGTGGATTTTTTAAACATGTTTCACAAATCCAAGGTGAAATCAAATAAAATACAATCGCAACAACAAATGATGTAAAAAATGTAAATACATAAGTCAAACCAATAATTCGTCCGGCACGTTCTTTGTCGGAGTGTAAAAATTCCGCAATATATTTCGTTGCAGTCATCCCCATTCCAAAACTTGAAAAGGTAACAAACATTGCCGCTGTTGAATGCACTAATCCAAACTCACCAAACGCTTCCTTACCCAAAATTCTCGCGACAAGAACCATAGCAATAAACGTAAACACCTTACCAAAACCGTTACCAACAACCGACCAAAACGTTCCGCTAACAATTCGCTTTCCAATCGGCGATTGTTGTACGCGTTCCAAAACCGGTCGGCAAACCGATGGACAATATCTGTCGGCTAATGTTGATAAACTCAATTTAATTTCCTTTATTAAATATTATCTTTGCGAATTATCCTGTTTTTTGTAACTTTTCTTGTTCAGATCGAATCGCTTCTTTTCTTATTGATTCAAAATTGATCGTATTTTTTTTATTGTTTTTTTGTTGCTGATTACTATTTAACACGCAGTTTTTTGAAATAGGTGATACGGTAAAAGATTCTTTTTTTCCATTGAGTGTGATAAGAAGTTGTTCATTAGTATCTTCAGTAAAAAATTCCGGAACGGTTAAGTCTTTCAATTGAAATATTTCACTTAAAATTGTTTTATTAACTGATTCAACGGTAAAATGTTGTTTCATTTTTTCAAAACCAGCCTCGCCGAATGTTTTTCTTAAAACCGGATCATCCGCAAGTTTCCGAATCGCCGCTTCTAATGATTTCGGATCACGTACAGGAATAAGAATACCATCCACGCCATCATTGACCACTTCACGACAACCAACATTGTCTGTTGTAATCACCGGCTTTTTCATTGCCATTGCTTCCAAAAGTACGTTTGGAATTCCTTCTCGATGATAGGATGGAAGTACAACAATATCAGCAACATAAATAAGTTCACGAATATCTGTTCTATAACCAATTTGTTTAAATAATGTTGTTTCTTTAATCTGTTTTTGTGATATTTCCTCAAAACTTCCCTTCTCAAATGAACCTGCATGAATGAATTTAATAGTCCCCTCCCTATCCGAAAAAAATTGGCTCGACTTAATAAATTCGAGAATACCCTTGTTTTGGGAAATACGCGAAATCATAAGTACAAAAATACCGGAATCACTAATTCCTAATTCATTCCTTATCTCAGCAGCATGTTGAATATTAACAGACTCAATTGAAAATTCATGTAGATTAATGCCTGAACCATTGACAACAATATAATTTTTGTTCTTTAATATTCCTTCGCGCAGAAAAGTATCTCGGTCATCTTTATTCTGAAAAACAAAATGATCGGTAAATTGTGTTCCGAATTTCATCATCATTCTTGCTGATTTTTTAATAATCCGCGCAATAAATCCACCTCCCTCTGAATAAATAAATCCTAAACCTCCAAATACAGAACATACCTGAGGAACGCAAGCCAACTTGGCAATTCTCGGA
>JAISNF010000421.1 GCA_031276415.1 Planctomycetaceae bacterium | reverse complement strand
CCGTTGGCAAAAGGAAATTATGTTGGCTTGCTTGGAGCTTGGCGTTGTGGTCGGGCAAACAGACGTGATGTCAGTACGCCTGGAAATTATGGCGGTGATACCAGCGATACTTTTGATAATAATCGCTATAAAACACTTACTGCTCAACAAACGAGTTGCGACAATGGGGATTATGGCGGTTTATTTTGTCAGGGACATCCACCATTTGAAAATCAGGATGGTTTTCAACCCGGACTAGAAAATATCGAAGACGGAACATCGAATTGTCTGATGCTTTCAGAACGTGATGGAGGTTTTATAAATTCGCTCGCCTATAATCGTTACCCTACTTCGTGGTTTGGTCCGGGCGTTCCACACGCAGTAGCCGATGTAACATTTTCTACTTATTACACACCGAATTCGGTAACTCCTAATTCCGGAAGTGAATATCCACATGCCAGTTGTGCAGCGAGTAAACATCCGGGCGGCGTCAATGTTACATTAGCAGACGCATCTGGACGCTTCATAACAGAAACAATTAATGCAACAGTTTGGCGTTATCTTGGTGACCGTGCTGACTACCATCCTGTCGCCATGCCGTAAATAGTGGAATGTTGGAGTGTGTCGCAAGTGGAATTATAGCCATATCAGCAATAATTTCGCTTGCGACACTATCAACTATTAATTATCAATTTAACTTTTACATTACAACTTAACTATGAAAAAAACATTTTGTATTATTGTTCTTTCAGTTTTCCTTTTTGGTTGTTCTCAAGGCGCAGTGCGAGTCAGTATTGAAGGTACTGTAACGCTTGATGGTAAACCTGTTGATGATGCAGTGGTGCTCATTCGTCCAGAAGCGGGACCTGATGCTGGCGGAAAAACCGATGCCAACGGAAATTATTTTATTCCTAAAAATGAAGGACCAATGCCCGGCAATGTCCAAATTATGGTCGAAAAATTTACCAAAACCGAAAAGAAAGGAAGCGATAGAAAAATGAGTGAAGTTTTCACTCCCGCTCTCCCACCAAATATCCAAAGTAAACTCAAACCTTTTACTCTTAAAAAAGGTAACAATAAAATTGACATCAACCTTGATCAATGGTAAAAACGTTTCAATATAATCGTCAATACGTATTAAGTTAAGAGTAAATTCCTTACTGGGAATTGTCATTGTTTCACCAAACCTCATTTTTACCTAATTTTTCCAAACAAAACAACCTCAGTAGCAAAAATCATAAAAAATCCGACCTCATTACCTCATTAAAAAATAATCATAATGAGGTAATGAGGTTTGGTATTAGGTGGTATTCATTGCTACTGAGGTTGTTTTGTTAGGAAAATTAGGTTGAAATGAGGTTATCGAAAATGAACACGAAACCATTGAGGGAACTTCTAAAAAACTACTTTTTTAGACGAAAAATATTTACAAGCCCTTATTTTTAAGGATGTGATTTTTTTAAAAACAATGTTTTTAGAAGTTCCCTTGAGGCAATTCTATGGAATAGTTATAAATTCAGCCGTGAACGGTTACATTTTTATTAACCACAGAGAACACTGAGGAAATTTTTAATTGGAATCAAAATGTTAGTTTTAATTATCGTTGACTTTTGATCTAAAATAATTTTTAAAAATTCCTCTCTGTGATCTCTGTGTCCTCTGTGGTTAATAAAAAAAACTTGTTAGTAGAAGTTCCCATAACATTGAATAGTAATCTGCTGATAATCTGCGTAATCTGCGGACAATTTTCTTGTTTGTAAATTGGGGCGAGTAATTATCGTCAACAAATTGTCTTTGGAGAAATTTTATAACAAAATGGTGTATAACTCTCATAACCGAAAAAGACGGAAGTTTTCTCTTCCTTCTTTGAGAAATTTTTACCTGTGCAAGTTGACGGTGCGCAATTTAGAGGGAATACTTCGGCAGCATTGGAGAATGTTGATGATTTTAAGTTTAAGATCACCACACAATACAACACAATGTCATGTGATTTTAAAAAACCGACTCTTATCGGTAATAATGTAAAATGTTTTGAATCTGTGTATAAAGCAATATTGTTTTGTAAATGTTGTTTTGTACAGAAAAAATTAATTTGATAAAGGGAATTACTATGAGTGCTATTTCATCATACGGATCGTATGCGAATTACGGAGCGGTCAGACAAGGTGCCATGTTGAGATCGTCAACACAGTTACAACAACAAACCCGTAGTGTTACGTACACGGCGTCCAGACAAACACAATCGTCCGGCGTGTATTGTGCAACTTGTAACAGCGGATCAGCGGCTGCCAGAGCATCAAGTCCTTCCTCAACTTATTGCCCAACCTGTAATAAAAATGTTCCGACAAACAGCAGCGCAACATTAAATTCCGCTGTTCGTTCCGGTTCCGCTTTTAATGCCGGAGGGCGTTTGATTTCGTCAGCGGCTTGCCCGACCTGCGGTGCCGCGTATGCCCGAAACCGATAAAAAATCCGATGAAAATCCGGTGAAAGTTATCGTGTAACCGTTCACTCGTTACAATGAAAATAAAAAGGGTAACGAACCGATCAATCCGTTTCCTGAACAGACGAACAATGTTGCAACGAATATGAGTGTAACCACAGAAGATTCGGAGGGCAGGCGAAATTATGAACCCGAAGAGTTGATTCCCGAAATCACACTGAGTATGGTGGACGGAATTGGTTCGATGTTGACGCAACGGCTGCTTAACCGTTTTGGAAATGCGGAGTCGGTACTGAACGCAACTGTATCACAGTTGCAGGAAGTCGAAGGAATCGGTTCTAAAATTGCGAACAATATTTCGCAAGCCCGTTCCGTTTGCCGTCCTGAACGCCTTATTGATCAATGTCGTACAAACGGTATTTCATTGTTTTCGAAACAAGATGCGAGATATCCCGAATTGTTGCGGACAATAGACGATCCGCCGCTTTTTTTGTTTGTGAAAGGAGAATTTCAGGCGTCGGATAATCTTGCTGTTGCAATTGTCGGCACACGCCATGCCACTCAATACGGGCATCAGCAAGCGGAACGTTTGGCTTCGGAACTTTCACAATATGGATTTACGATTATTAGTGGTTTAGCGTTGGGAATTGACGGAGCGGCTCATCGCGGGGCATTGTCGGTTGCGGGTCGAACAATTGCGGTACTTGGCGGAGGTTTACTCCATATTTTCCCGCAAGAACATCGTGATCTTGCCGAAAATATTGCATCACACGGAATGATTATCAGCGAATACACGCCGGATCAAGCACCGCAACGAGGAATGTTTCCGCAACGAAATCGGATTATCAGCGGTTTGTCGTTGGGAGTTTTAATAGTTGAGGCTCCGCTCCAAAGCGGGGCATTGATTACCGCAACACTTGCCACGAAACAAGGACGCAAAGTTTTTGCCGTACCCGGACACGTGGATCAGGAATCGTCGCGAGGTTGTCATCAACTCATTCGTAACGGTGCGATTCTTGTCGAATCCGCCGCCGATTTATTGAAACATTTCGATTTGCCGGTGAAACCAACACTGCAACCACCATCGCAATCGCAACCACAATCACCATTACAATTACAATCGCAACCACAACCGAAATCACAACCTCAACCACAGCCTCAATCAACAATTTCCCGCCAAACACAGCGAACTCCGACAACAGAAACAAGCAAAAATATCAAATCTTCCCATATTCCCATACCTGCTGATTGGCAACTTAATGAAATAGAAACGAAAGTATTACAATTAATTGCAGTGAATCCGACGCCGATTGATTCGATTATTAACATTTCCGGTTTACCTGCGCATCAGGTACTTGCGACAATCAGCCTCCTTGAAATTCGCCGTATTATCCGCCGTACCGAAGCCAACACCGTTATACGAATTATTAATTGATTTCGAGAAAATAATTCCGCATTCCGCATTTCCTGTGTTTGTTCCGGCGGGTTAAAACCCGCCGCTATTTTGGAATTGTTCCCTTTGGGGAAATTGGAAAACGTCAATAATTCCGCATTGCGAACTACTAACTATCCACTCTCAACTCTCAACTATACATGCTATTCACGGTTTGCGAAATTGGTTAAAATGAAACAAATGTTGATTAATTGTTGATTAAAATGAAACGGAATAATTAACCCTATGTAATCCTATGAACATTTTATTTGTATGCAGTGAGGTTGCTCCTTTTGCCCGAACTGGTGGTTTGGCGGATGTTTGCGCCTCGCTTCCAATTGCGTTGGCGGAACTTGGACATAATCCGATTCTTTTTCTTCCTGCCTATCGTAGTGTTTTTACTTGCGGCGAATCTCTTGAAAAAACTTCTGTTCATTTTTCTGTTCCTGTTGGTCAAAGAAGCATTCTTGCAGAACTTTGGAAGGGAACTCTCAAAGGAACGAAAATCCCGATTTATTTTGTTCGTCAGGATCATTATTTTGATCGTCTTGAACTTTATTCTGAAAACGGTACGGATTACAACGATAATTGTGAACGTTTTGTTTTCTTTAACCGTGCGGTCATGGAATCAATTGGGGCGTTGGAACTTTCGGTTGATGTTCTCCATTCCAACGATTGGCAAACCGGATTGATTCCAGCCTATCAGGATATTTTGTACTGTGACAAAAAGGGTTACGAAAAAATTGTTACGGTTCATACGATTCATAATTTAGCCTATCAGGGAATTTTTTGGCATTGGGACATGCTTCTGACGGGAATTGGCTGGGAGCATTTTACTTACAATCAGATGGAGTTTTACGGCAAACTGAATCTGATGAAAACGGCGGTGATGTTTGCTCATGGAATTACGACGGTGAGTCCTCGTTATGCGTTGGAGATTCAATCGCCTGTTTTTGGTTGCGGCATGGAGTCGGTTCTTCAATATCGTAGTCCGATGCTTCGTGGTATATTGAACGGTGTTTGTACTAAACGCTGGAATCCGGCGACTGATCCTTACATTGTTGCTCCGTATGATGCGGCGACCGTATTTGAAAAGAAACCGCTTTGTAAACAGGATTTGCAAACGGGATTGGGGTTATCGGTTCAATCTGATGCGCCGTTGGTGGGAGTTGTCAGTCGGTTTGCTTATCAAAAGGGGATTGACTTGATTGCGGAAGCGATTCCGCTTTGGGTTGAAAAACACGGTGTTCAGTTTTGTCTTCTTGGCAAGGGCGATGCGGGTTTGGAGGCACGTTTGAATGAACTTGCGCAACGTTATCCGCAAAAGGTTGCGGTGCGGTGTGAATTTTCTGACGAATGGGCGCACAAAATTGAGGCGGGTTCTGACATTTTTCTTATGCCAAGCCGATATGAGCCTTGTGGTTTGAATCAAATGTACAGTCAACTTTATGGAACGGTTCCATTGGTTCATGATACTGGTGGTCTTGCGGACACGGTTGTCAATCTCAGTGATGAAACCTTACTCAACGGCACGGCGACCGGATTTTCTTTTTATGCGGACACGATGTATGATCTTAACACAACACTTTGGCGGACACTTAGTGTTTACTGGAACGAAAAAGATGTCTGGAAACGTTTAATACAAAACGGCATGAGACAAAACTGGTCATGGCAAAAAAGCGCAGAACAATATGTCCGATTCTACGAAAAAATACTCAAATAGTTAATAGTTAGTAGTGAATAGTGAATAGTTTTCGCAGGCGGAATTACAACCATTGTGGTTGTAATTCCGCTTTTTTTTGCCCCCAATCGGGGGCATTTCCAAAATAGCGATGGGTTTTAACCCATCGGAACATTAACCGCCGGAACGCCAATGGGTTTTTAACCGCCGAAATTTGAGATTCCGAATATTCCGGCGGTTAAAATTCATTGGTGTTTTTATAATTTCGATGGGTTAAAACCCATCGCTACATTGGGAATGCCCCAAAGGGGCAAGATGCGGTAGTTGGGAGTGAATAGTTGAGAGTGGATAGTTCGCAAGCGGAATTATTTACCAAAACGTTTTTAATCCGCTTGCGAAACTCTCCACTATCCACTCTCAACTATCAACTTTCC
>JAISNF010000315.1 GCA_031276415.1 Planctomycetaceae bacterium | reverse complement strand
AAAAAAATATTTTAATCTAATTATTGCAACCGTGATAATTTCTCATCACGCAAACGTTTCATCAATTCTTGCAATAAATTAAAATCATCATAACTTTTTCCGCCGTCCATAGCAGAATTAAATTCACTCTGTTTCCGTTGCAATATGTCGGCAACATGTTCCTCTATCGTGTTCTGCGCTACAATATAAGTACACAATACATGATTCTTTTGGCTTATCCGAATGCAGCGTTTCTCCGCCTGCGAATGAACCGCCGGAACAAAATCACATTCCGCAAACAACACATTCGACGATGCCGTTAATGTCAACCCCACCCCGGCTGCCCGCATTTGACCAACAAACAATCTGGTCTCCGGTCGCTGCTGAAACAAATCAACCGCACGTTGCCTGTCATTCATACTAATCGCACCATCAACTTTTACCACAAAAGGTTTACGCAACGTTCCACGCTTAGTATATCTGTTCACAATACCATCAATAACCTTATGATGTAACCCAAATACAACCAATTTTTTATCTTCCGACTCTTCAAAAAATTCATCTATCCAATCATACACAAAAGGCAATTTCCAATAAGCAACCTGCCGTTTCATATATCCTAATTTCGTTATAATAACCGCCGATTGAACTTGCGATTTTTCAGGGAACTTTTCGTAATACCAATCCGCAAACGCCGCATTCATTTGAACATATTCCATTCGCGCTTCTCTTGGTAATTCAATCGGAATCGTCTGTCTGGTAAAATCCGGCAAGTCAGGAAGTACATCTTTGACCAACCGCCGAATCATGCACGTTTTTTGTAATCGTTTGTGTAACTCCGGCAATCGCCTTGAGCCAACGTAACGAAAACCCCAACGTGTTAATTCCAACTTAGAATAACGATCACAAAATTCACGCCGTGATTCAATGCCGTCTTCACCAAGCACCATACGAAGTATCGGATATAATTCAGTTACATGATTGGTCATCGGCGTACCGGAAATCGCAACAAAATGCTCTACCTTTTCCGACAAACGCAACAACACCTTAGTCCGATTCGCTTGTAACGACTTCACCATGTGGCAATTGTGTACCAAAACACCCCCTGCAAAGTAAGACGGATGCCCACTCACTTGCAAATTGTACACTGGAACTGATTCAGATAAACGCAATACCGTTACAGACATCACTTTCAAACAACCACGAATATCAGATACACTCGAATTGTTATCAGCCATTAAATCACTCGCTGATTGACGCGTAAATAAATAATTGCCACTCTTCAAATGCGCCGCTGTCACCCAACCCGCATCCACCGTAAAAAACAAATGATTACAAGTACATTTAATTATTTGACCATCATTCAATTCAATTTGAACTAAAACCGAAATTTCACGAACCGATACCACTTCAACTACACCCGTTCCTATTCCATTATAAACAACCATACCCGCCGAAATAAATTCAATCGGCACATCGCCTGTCGGTGTACTAATCGGCGTCCCCGCAACAAAACACTCATCTGCTACAATAATTGTCGGTTGCAATTCAATAATTCGCTTTTCCCATTTGGAAAGAATATCGTAATTAATAATGTAAATACGATTACCCGCTTTACGTAACGTTTCCGATTTTCCACCGGACAACACTTCAGCACGTTTGCCAAAATGCGTCATAAATTCCCGTTGCCAATTCAACTTCAACGACGCCGGACAAACAACGACCGCAGGATAGGAATCTGAATCAATAATGTACTTAATCGCCTGAATCGTATTATGAGTAACAACAAAATGTTCCGCAACATAAAGATTGTCTGGAGAATCCACTGCGATACAAACCATTTCCGATTCTTCGTCCAGTGCTTCTATTTTTGTAATCGCCCGCGAAGGCGGATACTTTCCTGTAACATTCGGACATAAGTCTGCTTTTCGTTTCAAAGAAAAAGCACAAATACCAAACGGAAGACAAATATTAATTTCATAGGCATCTTGTCCTACTTTATGTTCTCCCCTGTACGTAAATTTTGGTTTTTTTCTTATACGATATGTTGCAATACCGCCAAGCGACCGGACAAGATGAATAATATCCGCACATAATTGTTGCGAAACCGTACAATACTGTGCAGTATTACCTTTTCCGTTTTTACAACCTGATTTTAACACCGTTCCGTCAGTATCCATCAAACCGTGCAATAACTCAATCCTGTCCTCTATTGACGAAAAAAGATAATCGTGCGGAATAAACTTAGAAGAAGCATGATGATACGCAAGACCCAGTTTTACAAAAACATCAAACAGAGATTCACTATTATTCCCTTTATTAAATCTGTAATCCTTTGCGTTACCAACACTAACCATTTCCCATTGAATCAAATCATTTTTAACACGCCGCACTACTTCGTTATCTACAGACGAAAAAGAAACCTGTCTTGAAAATGACCCATTACCCAACATCGCCCCCATTGCATAAGGCGGTATCGGTAATTCTTTTTTCTCGAATTGTATAGGTTTTACAATAGGAATATACCATTTCGATTGCAAACCCCATGCCCCCACTTTACTATAAATTCCACGTTCAATAAGTTCACCGGTTGTCAAAACCAAATGATGATTTCCACGCCAATTTCGTGTAGCAGTATTAACTTGCCAAAGATGGTTTTTATCGCAATCTGTATAAATACCGTCCTTAAACCAAATACGATAAATTTGTTTTTTTCCTTGCGGATAAACTCCAATAACATTACAAAATTTTCCGTCTCCGCCAACAACCCGATCACCAACTTTAAGTTGTCCTATCGACACCCAACCATCCGGCGTAAGTATAGGCGTATTTATTGCTACGGATTTACCAAGTCCCATTTCGTCCGCTAACAACGCACGTCCATCAAATCGCTCTATCTGTTGCACTCCTTCATTCTGATAAGGATATAACTTTGTCGACATTCCCCCTCCCATTAAATACAACTCAAAACATACAACCATCAAATAAATAATCGTTTCGATGTTGTAACGATTGTAACATCGAAACGACTATAATTTTATCTGGTACAATTTCAGAAACTTCTAGCAAAAACTAGATTTCCGCTTCAATCATACAACGTAATTCCGCAAACGCCGTATCGGTTCTGCGACGAGTCCAACCCATTGCACGCGTGCGTTGCTGCACAACTCGCATACGTTTTCCCGCCGTATTCATATCACTTTCCAAAACACATTTCAAAACATACCGGGCGTCCGGCGTCAGATTTTCTTGTAACTCCTCCATATCATAAGAAGCACAATCTTCCACAGGAACCTCAAAAAATGATTCCTCAATATTCGTACTTGTTTTGTGCTTTCGCTTATATCGGGAGAGAACCTCATCCTTCAAACCATACATTATTTGTACTTTTAGATACTTCTCCCACTCTGACCGCAACGGATCATAACGATGATAAGCCAAAAGTAATTTACCAACCGCCGCAGCGTACAAACTGTCATAATCAAGACAATATTTGAACTGAAAATATCTGACAGCGGCATCAATAATCTTTTCATGTTTACGAAATTCCTCTCCCAATTTTTCCGACGCTTCATCAGAAAGACGAGGAACACTACAAAGAACATTACGCATTTTACACTCCATTAGTAAGAATTGGTGAAACAAACAACAAAACTATTCGTCTTCAAAATTCGTATCCTGATCTACGTCAGAATCATCAAGTATGTATTTATTCAATTTACCGTACATCGAAGGATCCGGCGGTATCCCCGAAGATGGAACACCACGCGGTACACCATCTAGCAATAACGCAACCTCAGGCGCACGACCGGCAATTTCAAGAAGTTCTTCAACTGAAATCGCCGCCATGTCCGCAATCTCCTCCAATGATAAATACGTATTCTTCATCTACCCATCCATGACACAATAACTTATATCATAACACAAAGTATAGATAAATCAATTTATAAATACACAAATTAAAAATTTTCCAACAACTAAAAAATTTATCATAATGAATAAACCAACTATTGCGTATTTTCTAATTTTTTTATGCACAGTTTTGTACGTTTTAATCGATACCCTGCAATTTCCCGTGTCCGACGACTTTTAACAGGAATAATTTTGTAGGGGAATGCCCCCCGTAACTCATGTTTCAAACGTTGTAAAAAAGAATTAAAAGTATTCCGTGAAATTGTGTCGGTTTTTATTTTACGTTTACCTACTTTGACTATTCTCTTTTTTCGATTTTTTCTAACCCAAACTATTCGTTCTATCTTTTCAATAGAAGCAACATGATAATTTCCATCCCACAACGTTTTCACAAACAGCCAAGATTTATGACCAAGTTTAAGCCTTCCGCCGTTCCATGTAACCGTGCGTTGATCATCTTCAAACTGCAACAACACCTCCTCTGGAGATGTAAGAATTGTAGTTGAAATGATTGAATCGACTTCGGACAATAACGTATCAATTAAATTACAACGTTCAAAAATAACTTGTTTATGTTCCTTAATCGCCTTCTGAATTTCCATTAGCCGCTGATTCATAGTATTTCTCCTATTAAAAACCAATTAAAAACACTATGCTATTTATCAGTAACGACAATCCCGTGTCTCGCTAATCCGGCTACTTCTGCACGACGCCGTAAAATTCTCTCTTTCGATGTTTCACGCTTAGAAGGAATCGATTGATTTTCCGTGTAATCTAAAATTTCATCAGACCTCCATAACGCATGACCATACGGTTTCGTTATCGGTAACGGAAAACGACATTCACCACGACGTGCCTCCGCCAACCGCCTCCGAATTGTTGCAACACTACATCGTAACAATTCCGCAACTTCGTTAATTTTCAAAAATTGTTGCATTATAAATTTCAATACCGTGATTCAACATAATAAACTTTGCTACAGATATATCTAATCTACACAAAAAATATGCAAACTATTCACACAACAATTTAAACAATATCTAACAAGAACAAACAAAAATTGTTTGCAATAAATAAAGAACAATTGACCGAATATCAATTAAATTAAAATCAGCAATTCCAGAAGCCGGCAAATTTGCCGACTTCTATGTTTTCGATTAACGATACCACAATAGGATTAACAAGATTTATGGGATTTTAGATAAAAATATTATAATTGATACATTCTAGTAAAATCGAATTTAAATGTGGAATGAGTACATTAACTATCAGTCTGTTCGGTAAAAGGATTTTTTCGTTTTTTGGCTTCCTCAACAGCCAATACTGTTTGAGAATGATCATAACGAGACAATAATGAAGTAGAACGTTGTCCCATTACGGCTAAGGTGATTGTCGGATTGTTTGTCTCTCGCATAAGTTCGGTTTCCTTTGCGTGCCGTAACTGGTAGGGCGTCCAATGTTCAATTTGTTTATCTGCCGGAAGTTTTCGATTGACTAATTTTATTGTATTCTTTATTGCTTTGCCGTATGATTGAGAATTATAAAAATCAGAAAACACTCGTTTAGGATGTTTGGCATGGTATTCTTGTTGCTTTTTCTTGTAGGGTGTTAGCGGTTTTTTCCTATTCGCCGCCATTCGCTCATAACGCTCTTTCATGGCTTGCTTCGGAGAAAAAACAAACTCCTCCGAATTTTTACCATCAAGATAAGGAATAAGAATTGATTGTTCAAACGCACCCAACGCAACAATTTTGCCATGCCCCCTCCATGCAGTTTTATGCTCTTTCAGTGTGTACAACCAAATTTCCTTACTCCGGTCAATATCACCAACTTTCATCCGACAGACATTGCTCGGTCGCATTCCTGAAACTCGTTGTATTTGAACCATTGCGGCGATAGTTGGAGGCAAATAGGGTAATGTTGCCTGTACCGTTATATCCGACACATCTAAACGCGGAACCGTTTCGGGGGCT
>JAISNF010000288.1 GCA_031276415.1 Planctomycetaceae bacterium | reverse complement strand
ACGGTGAACAATTCGTCATGTTCACCAACACACGCAATATCAAAAATCGCTTTGCGGTCAATGATATTATTGGGCAATTGTTCTGGGTTACGGAAAGTCAGGTCGGCAACCCGATTTTCGGGCGGCAACACTGCATTGAGAAAATCAATTAAGAGATCTTTATTGGCTTCTTCACCAAAAAGTTTTTTGAATCCAAAATCGGTGTAAGGATTGATGTATCGTGATGTCATGGCAACTCTTTTTTATTTTATATTTTGTAGAACAATTAGTATTTTACAATGTACGGTATTTTACGACGATTAAAAATTATTCTACCACACGTACCACGCTTGGCAAGTCTGAAAATTTTTTCACTCTTTTGATCGGCATTCTTAAATATTTTTTCGGAAGTACAAAAACTTTTCGTGAAACAAGGATACGCATGTCAATACGTCAACAAATATTACTGAATATATCGCATTCGAAAATTATCCGTAGATTCCGCAGATATCAAAAAATTATCTGCGATTATTTGCGTAATCTGCGGACGATATTTTTGTTTTTGCGTGTTAATTGGTTCACCCAATTGTTTAGTTCTTTTTTTTCTTTTTTGTAGATTTTTTAACCAATTTACGCGGTGGCGGCGGAAAATAGAAATCGTCATCGAAATTGTTGTCATTGTCATCATCGTCGTCGTCATCGCCATTCACATCATTTTCGCCGTCATTAGACTCAATAAATATTTTTGAGAGAATTTCAGAGATCGGATTTTTCTGTGCAATTTCCGGTAACTCCGTAAGCAAATCAATCATTTCAAGTGCCGCCTCAGCCGCTTCAGCACCTTTATTTCCCGGAGCAGGATTCAGTGCTTTGTCTTTAACCGATTCAATCATTCCACTTCGGGCGTTTGCCTGCTCAATCGTGTCACAAGTCAAAACACCAAAAATCACCGGCGTTCCAAATCGCGAAGCAATCTCCCCAATCGCTATACTAACCGAACGATTAATATGTTGATCATGAGTCGTTTCGCCCTTAATCACCGCCCCCAAACAAATTACCGCCAGACATTGAGGATCCCTCGCAAAATAGGAAGCCACAAACGGTAATTCGTAAGTTCCCGGAACCCAAACAATCCGAATATCCTTCTCGTGAACACGGTGTTGCCGTAATTTTGCTAATGCCCCGTCAAGTAAACGTTGCGTAATCGTTTTATTAAACTTCGCGACCGCAATTGTAATATAACCTTCAGGAGGCGGACAAATTCTTCCTTCAAATATTTGCATGAAATTAGGAAATGGTTAATGTTAGAGGAGAAACTAAAGAAGTTATCGATACAGGTAAAAGGATAAACATTTACAAATGACAAACATTTATAAATATTTCAACCAATATTTCGACCATTGTATAAATAGCGACAATAAAAGTCAATGACGGATAGTAATTTTGCTTATTGTGTAGTATGATAATGAAAATTCATCAGATAATTCATCGGATATTCTTCCGGCGAATTTTTCGATGGAACCTTTTACAAAACCTTTTACAAACCTCACAAAAATTTTTACAGGAGATTCCCAATGCAGAAAATCATTTTGGCAACGACAATGTTTTTTCTTTTTTCTTTTGCGGCTTTCGATATTCCGGCGCAAGAAAAATACACGCTTCGTAACCGTTATCCGCAAGGAATTTATGAAATGAAAACCGAGATGGATATGAATATGAAAGTCAAACACGAAGATCAGATTATTCCCAATCATACGGTTCAAACCCAATATCAAGAGATTGTTGCGGATGCGGTTGAGCCGGACGGTTCGCAACGTGTTCATAATGAAATGAAACGGATTTTATTGAAACAAACAATAAACGGACGTGAAATAGTTTTTGACAGTGCCGATGAAAAAAGTAAAAACTCGCCGCTTAGAATGTTGGGCGTGATGGTTGGACTTAAAACAACAATGAATTTTGATAAAGACGGTAAAGTTACGGAAATTGAAGGTTTGGACGAGTTTCTGGAAAAAAATTCGCAAACATTTCCGAAACAGGCTTATGAGTTACTGAAAAAAACGTTAAACAAACAGGCATTGACGAAAACGTTTGATATTTTGCGTGAAGTGATGCCTCAACAACCTGTTGCGATTGGGGAACAGTGGAAATCGGAAAATTTTGCTGAAATTCCTCTTATTGGCAAGGTAAAAACAACTCAAACGAATACACTGAAAGAAATTCAAAATGTTGACGGAAAAGAGTTGGCGGTCATTGTGTCTCAATCCAGTATTAAATCGGACACACCTCAGGAACTGAATATGCCGGTTGCCAAAATGACGCTTAAAAGTACGGATATTGACAGTGAAAACACCATACAAATGGAACTCAAAACCGGTCTTGTGGTTTCCAACATAACTCAAATAAAAATGAACATCGCCATAGAATCAACCGTCAACAACAAAATCATACAACAAAATATGACCGGTGAAGGAAAAACCACAATGACAATCACCCGCTCAGAAAAATAAAAAATAGAATAACCTAAAAGTAACTCTAAAAACAAGTTTTTTATTTAACCCAGATTTTATTAACCACAGAAAACACAGAGAAAAAATTTTTTTGTATTTATTCAGTAGTGTCTTGGTTTAGTTGAAGTTCCGCAATCTATTTTTCGTCCCGCAGGAACGAAGGAAAGTTGAGAGTGGATAGTGGAGAGTTTCGCAATGCGGAATTACAAACATCTTGGTAATAATTCCGCTTGCGAAACTATCCACGATCAACTATACACTCTCAACTATTAATCCACCTACGGTTATGCACCTCACACATCTAGCAGGGTTAAGATTGAGAAATAAAAATTCTTCTGTGTTCTCCTGTGGTTTTAAAAATAAATTCGCGGTTAAAACCACCGGTTACTTAATTTCTTAACTTAAGGTAACTTCTAATAACCGGCTTTTTATCTAACCACAGAGTTCACAGAAAAAACCGTCCGCAGATTGTTACAGATGATCGCAGATAAAAGAAAACTTGTCCGCAGATTACGCAGAT
>JAISNF010000200.1 GCA_031276415.1 Planctomycetaceae bacterium | reverse complement strand
TTTGTCATAATATTTAATGAAGTGTATTTAATGGGAAAATTCTAAAAACCACAAATTTATTTTTATTAACCACAGAGAACACAGAAAACACAGAGGAATTTTTAATTGGAATCAAAATGATATTTAATGGAAACTTCTAAAAAACTATATTTAATATTATAATAGGCTTTTTATTTAAAATAACATCATAAAATTAAATTTTTCTTTTCTGTGTTCTCTGTGGTTAAATAAAAAATTCATAACCATTCACATAAATTTAATGAAAAAAAATTATATGGAAGAACAAAAATTTTATCGTTATAAATGGATTGGTGTTTTGTGTGCAATGTTATTGCCCGGTTCTGCTCATTTTTTTGCGGGTCAGAGAATGTTAGGAATTCTTTTATTATGTGGATATATGAGTTTAGGTCTTTTGAGATGGTTTTTAACGAGCATCCCCGGCAAATTGTTTGATATATTGACTCCTTTTCTTTTTCTTATACCGACTGTGTACATCATATTATTACTAATATTCTCGTGGCGTCCTATACGTCGATTGAAGTACCGTGATTGGATTCTTTTTATCCTGTTTGTACTGATATTTAGAAATTGTGTTCTTAAATCTTTTGTGATTTTCCCTTTTACCAGAAATGTTGCCGGATTTAGTTATGCCACTTTATCAACGATGTCACCCACTATTCGTCCTTCAACAACATCGTCCTGGATAGGTGCAGATGTAATCGCAGACAATGCGTGGATATATTATTGGAATAATCCCAAACGTGGTGATATTGTTAAGTTTTGTGTTTATAATGAGAATGGTAAAGTTGAACCAAATCTTTGGGCAAAGCGGGTTGTTGGTTTGCCCGGAGAAACAATTGATATTGATCCTCCCTACATTTTAATTAACGGCAAACAATTGATAGAACCGGATATATTCAAAAAAATTTCAGAGAGCCAAGACGGTTTTAATGGATATTGTTTCTCGAAATCAATTAACCCTATTTCCCTTCCTGTAACACTAGGCAATGATGAATATTTTCTTTTGGGTGATAATTCTGAAATAAGTGTTGACAGCCGAGTATTTGGTCCCATTAAAAGACATGATATTAAATCCAAAGTAATCCGTATTGTTTTTCCCTTTTCCAGAATCAAAGAATTTGAATAATTGTAATTATTGTAGTAAAATTTTCTCTGTGTTCTCTGTGGTTAAACAAAATATATTTGTGGTTTTTAAAAAGTTCCCCCCCAATATTTGTCATGGACATTAAAACATTTCGTGCTAAAACATTACAGGAAGGTCTTCGTCAAATACATGAAGAGTTGGGGGAAGACGTTAAAATTATGCACACACGCGAGGTGGAAACCTCACAACTATTCGGATTCCGCCGACAACGTTTTTTTGAAATCACTGTTGCGGAAAACCATGATCATAACCACCACAACAACAATCTTGATAAAACTCTTAATAAAACTCTTGACAATAATCTCGGCAATAATCTTAGCAAAAATCTTAGCAATAATTATGACAATACAACACAGCAAACACAGCAAACACAACAAAAGACGGCGAAGTTGTTAGAACAATCATTGCGAACAAATTCGCCGGAAACGACATTGACGTTTCCGGTTTCGGCGGGGGAGGACTCGGAGTTGGGAGATTCGGAGTCGGGAGATTCGGAGTTACGGTCGGAATTGCAGTCGGCGGTGCGGTCAATCTCCAATACGGATATTTCCAAAACGTCATGGCAAACAGTTCCGCTTGGTGTTTGGAACCAACTCACACCGGAACAACTTAATCCGACGGTTTTACAACGGAGTCTTATTGCGTTATTTACGGAATCGGTTCGGTTTGGTGGTCCGATTGATTTATTGGATGGTAAACGGAAAACGGTTGCATTTCTTGGTTTGAGCGGGGTTGGCAAAACGACAACGATTGCCAAAATTGCAGCGCATTATCGGTTGAAAGAGTTTAAGCGGGTTGGGTTGGTTACGATTGACACCTTTCGGGTGGCGGCGGCGGAGCAACTTGGAAAATATGCGGCAATGCTTGGGATTCCGATGGAAACTGTTTCGGAGCCGTTTCGGATGAAAACTGTTTTAACTCGTTTGGAGGCGTGTGATTTAATTTTGCTGGATACGCCGGGCATAAATCCAAAAAACACGATGAAACTTCAGACACTTGGAGCGATGCTTGATGCGGCGAAGGTTGACGAGGTTCATCTGTTATTTTCTGCGACAACTCATGCTGCGGCGCTCAATGAGATGTTCCATCGTTTTGAGCCGCTTAATCCAACGGATTTAACATTTACGAAATTGGACGAAGCGGTTGGATTAACTGATTTGTATCAATTTCTCAAAACAAATATTTTACCGATTCGTTTTTTTTCATTGGGTCAAAACATTTCGGAAGACATTGAGGTTGCCGGTCCCACCCGATTGGCAAGCCTCGCAAATTAGTGAAGAGTGAAGAGTGACGCAAGCGGAATTTTTAACGTTTCCCATTGCCCCGAAGAGGGCAATTCCCCACATAGCGATGGGTTTTAACCCATCGGAATTATTTTTTGGCAAAACCGCGCCAAACTTCCGCCGCTTCCAAAAACAACTGATTAGGTATTTTTTAACACAGACAAAAACTTGTCCGCAGAGGACGTTGATAAAAGAAATTTGTCCGCAGATAACGCAGATGATGATTAAAATTATCTGCGTCTATCTGCGAAATCTGCGGACAGTCATTTTGCGGTTACGAAAACAGGATGTTACTGAAATTTGAGTTTTTACATAAATGAAAAGAGCAATGAATCTTCATAATCATTGGGGTTGGCTCCGAGATGGCGGAACCCTTTTTCGGTCAGGCGTCTGCCGCGCGGTGTACGAATAAGAAGTTCACTACGAAGCAGAAACGGCTCCACTTCGTCAATTAAAGTGTCCGGCGCAACATTTATTGTGTGAGCCACCGACTCAATACCAACCGGTCCCCCGCGAAAAACCCGTAACATCGTTTCCAAAAATTTGCGGTCTTGCGGATCCAAACCAAGTTTGTCAATCCCCTGCATGTCCAACGCATCCACCGCAACACGTAACGTTATTACTCCGTTTGCCTTCGCATCCGCAAAATCACGCACCCAACGAAGCCGGTTGTTCGCCAGTCTCGGCGTTCCGCGACTCCGAAACGCCACCTCATAAGCCGCATCATCATCTATTCGTACATTTAACTTGCCGGCACTGCGACGCACAATCACCGCCAATTCGTCAACCGTGTAAAAATCAAGATGCTCCCGCATCTGAAAACGATCACGAAGCGGCGCAGAAATTAAACCGGTTCGGGTTGTTGCGCCAATAAGCGTGAACGGTTTGAGTTGAATATTCAACGTCCGGGCATTCACGCCTTCGCCAAGCGTCAAATCAATCCGAAAATCTTCCATCGCCGGATACAAAAATTCCTCAACCGATTTTTGCATCCGATGAATTTCATCAATAAACAGAACAGAATTTTCTTCGGCATTAGTCAAATACGGAACAACATCCTTCGGCGATTTAAGTGTTGCGCCATTACCAATCTGAATGGAAACACCAAGTTCGCGAGGAATACATGTTGCAAATGTTGTTTTGCCAAGCCCCGGCGGACCGTCAAAAAGAACATGACCCAACGGTTCATGACGCTTTTGCGCCGCCCGAATCGAAATTTCAAGCCGGGCAAAAACGTCCCGCTGACCAATCATTTCCGACATCCGCTGCGGACGTAACGCACGATCTTCTTCCAACGATAAATCGTTATGAAATTGTTTCTGTGCGTTTTGTTCAACCTGTTTTTGCTGTCCGTCCTGCGCTCCAATAATAATTTCTTTCGGCATAAAATAAATGTAACTGTTTTGCAATGTAACGGTTTATGTTTACATTTGGGCGTTTATTTCCAATGTTTACTAAGTTCCGCGTCCACCACCAGCGGAACCCGAAGCGGCTGGTCAAGCGTCATCGTTTCAACAACAATTTGTTTCAGTTTTTCGGCGTCTTTTTCCGTAACTTCAAAAACGAGTTCATCGTGAATCTGGAGTAATAAATTCGTTTCTAATTCTTTCGGCAATTTATCGTACAGCCGAACCATCGCCTGTTTTATTAAATCGGCGGCAGTTCCCTGAATAACAGTATTAACCGCTTCCCGTTCCGAACGGTTTAATCCGCCTTTCCGCAAACTTCGGATTCCGTCACGAAAATAGCGGCGATGACCGAAAAGTGTCGATACATAACCGCTGGCAAGACAACCGTCTAAAATTGTATCAAGATAAATTCTGATACTTGAATATTTGCGGAAATAACCGTCAATGAATTTTTGTGCTTCTTTTTGATCAATTCCAAGTTGTTTCGATAATCCAAACGCCGATTGACCGTAAATCACCCCGAAATTGACCGTCTTGGCAATACGCCGCATATCCGAATCAACATCCTCAATCGTAACACCAAAAACTTCTCCGGCAACACGCGTGTGAATATCTTCGTTGTTACGGAAAGATTCGCAAAGCAATTCGTCGCCGGAAAAATGAGCCAGTATGCGAAGTTCAATCTGTGAATAATCGCACGACAATAAAAGATCAAATCCTTGTCCGGGTTTGAAAGTGCTGCGAATTTCCTTACCTTCGGCAGTTCGTACAGGAATATTTTGCAGATTCGGATGACTCGAACTCAATCGCCCCGTTGACGTAACAACCTGATTGAAAGAACTATGAATCCGTCCGGTAACCGGATGAATCAATTCCGGTAACGCATCAATATACGTGCCTTTAAGTTTCGCTAATTGACGGTGTTCGGCAACTTTCGCCGGCAACGGATGTTTCAACGAAAGTTCCTCAAGAACCTCAATATCCGTACTTTGTCCGGTCTTCGTTTTACGTACACCTTTTAATCCCAATTCATTAAACAAAACTTTGGCGAGTTGCTTCGGGGACGCAACATTAAATTTATGACCGGCGAGTTCATAGATTTCCGCTTCAATTTTATTTTGCTTTTGAGTGAAACGATTACTCAAATCTCTTAACATTTCCGTATCAACTGTTATACCGGCAAATTCCATTTCCGCAAGAACCGCAACAAGCGGAATTTCAATTTCGTAATACAATTTCGACATTTCCGGCTGTTCTTCAATGCGGCGTTTCAGTAACGGATAAAGCAGCCAGACAACCAACGCATCTTCACCTGCATAATCAGCAGCAATATCCGTTTGTACTTCACTCATCTGCCGTTGCTTTTTGCCGCTTCCAATCAATTCTTTAATTTGAATCGTTTTATGTTGCAGATAATATTCCGCCATATCGTCAAGGTTATGATTCATTTCGTTGCGCAACAAATAATCGGCAATAATCGTGTCAAAAACCAAACCAAGCAATTTAATTCCGGTGTTTCGCAGTACAACAATGTCGTATTTCAAATTCTGTCCGATTTTTCCAATGGACGGGTTTTCAAAAACGGGACGAAGTGTTTCAAGTATTTCTTCCAGATTCAGAGTTGCGGAGCCGAGCGGTCCGCGAAACGGTAAATACCATGCTTCGTTGTTATTCCAAGCAAACGACATTCCGACAATTATTGTGTAACGCGGCGATGTGGCGTCAAAACGAACTTCTATCGGTGCCGTCTCCGTGTCAAATGAAAATATTTGTTGCATCTTGAGTTGCCGGAAAAAATCTTCAAATTTTTCCGGCGTATCAACAAGATGATAAGTTGGATTTTTAAGTTTGGGCGATAAATTTTCCGGTAACACATTTTGCTTTTCGTCAAATAATGTCGGTTTATCGGCGTTCTGAAGATTGGATACTGTTGCGGATTTTGCCGCAGATTGTGTTACACTTTTAACGCCGCCATCATCGCTGTTGTGAGCCTCTTGATCCGTATGTTCAATTTTTGAAAATAACGACTTAAACCCGAAACGATAGAACAATTCCCGTAACTTTTCGTTATCAATTCCTTTATATTTATTTATCGTCCAATCAATTTCAATCGGTACATCGTTACGTAATCTAACAAGTTGCCGGCTCATTAGGGCGAGTTCTTTGTTATTTTTGATATTTTCCTGCCGTTTTTTTCCGGTGATTTCCGAAACATGTTCAAAAATATTTTCGAGTGTTCCGAATTTGTTCAATAATTCCGTAGCAATTTTGGAACCGATGAGCGGCACACCGGGAATATTATCGGTCGCATCGCCAACCAACGCCTGAAAATCAACAACCTGTTCCGGTTTGATGCCCCAATCGTCAAACAATTCTTTTGCACGATAAAAACTTTGCTTACGAAGATTGAACAGAGAAACCTGTTCATTAATTAGTTGCCGACAATCCTTGTCGGATGTAACAAGTACACAATGACCGCCTTGTTCCGCAACCATTTTAGCAATTGTTGCCAAAATATCGTCGGCTTCAAAACCGGAAACACCAAGCGGCAATACTCCCATCGCCTCAATAATTTCACGGGTAAAACCAATTTGCGGACGTAAATCATCCGGCATTGCGGTACGGTTTGCTTTGTATTGGTCGTAAATTTCCACACGAAAAGTCGGTCCCGGCATATCAAATGCACAAAAAAGATAATCCGGTTGATGTTTTTCAAGAAGCGAAAATAAATCACGCGTAAAACCGTACACCGCCGCAACCGGTTCGCCCTGCAAACTGTTCATCGGCGGTAACGCATGAAATAACTGGTACAAAATTCCATGCGCATCAAGAATATAAACTATTTTATTTTGAAGCATTTTTTTTGTTAAATTAAATTAAAGAAACAGATTACGGCAAATATTACGGTAAATGAAATTGTTGCGGTAATTGTTTATTTTCTTCCGGCACGTTCCACAATTCCAATAAGGAACAAGAGAAGAAATGTTTGTAAAAAAATTAACGAAGCACCAAGAAAATTGACTTGATACAATAATAATGAACCAAGACAGCAAATAATTGTTGTTAAATAAACCACCAAAACAGATTGCGTTTTCGAAAATCCAAGATCAACAAGCCGATGCGAAAAATGATTTTTGTCACCAATAAACAGGCTTTTTCCGTTACTCATTCGTATAAGAATAACAGTTGTCGTATCGTAAACCGGAACCGCAAAAATTAATAGCGGAACAAAAATAGTTTGGGCGGCTCCGTCATAACCGGTAAATGTAGCGGTTAATGTGGATGACGCTAAAAGAAAACCAAGAAAATAAGCACCGCTATCTCCCATAAATATCGAAGCATGAAACGGATTGTTGTACATTAAAAAACCGGCAATGGCTCCAATCAGAACAAATAAGAATCCCGCAACAAAAAATTGCGGTTGTTGCGATAACGGATTGGGCGAGATAAACATGATAACCGCAAGAAACAAACTGCAAATTATCGCTACACCAGCCGAAAGACCGTTCATATTGTCAAGCATGTTAAACGAATTAATCAGCCCGACAATCCAAAGAACACTCAAAATATTCGTGAGAATCGGCACATCAATAAAAATAGTCAACCGCCAACCACAATAAACAGCCATAATCGCTACTAAAATATGAACGCCGAAACGTAACTTCCAACTCAAATTGAAACGGTCGTCCAATGTTCCAAGAATAAGCAGAATACCGCCAAGCCCAAGCAATATCCACAGTTGACCGCTTCGGTAAACCAAACCGTCAACATGAATCATCAGTGTTGCCGGAAGAAATAAACGTAACGTCTCAAAGTGTATCAGAAAAAAAAGACAAAGTTGACAAAGGAAAAATGTTATGAAAACACTTATCCCAATTCCCAAACCGCCGCCGGTGGGAATTGGTTTTGTATGAATTTTCCGTTCGCCGGGGCAGTCAACTAAACCCCAGTAAGGCGCAAAATACCGTATTTGACGGCATGTCAACACGCTTAAAAGAAACGCAACAAAAAATACAACAAAAAAAATCAGGAACATGATTGAAATTACAAAAATAAACCGGAACTTCTTTTGTTGTTACGGCTAATTAAGTTCGATGCGGATTCGACCGTATGCGGATTCGACAGTATCGGTGAAACAATATTAGGTTAAAGTGAAGTTGACGGAGTTAAACGGAATGGTTCTTTATTTGTCGCAATAATATGATTGTTGTCGTCCGAAAAATTATTATTGTCCGAAAAACACGAAGGCGTGTTGTCATTCCGGTCGTAAGGAGGATGGCTAACCATGATGTATTCTGCTCCGTTGGGCGTTGGAGCGGTACATCGGAAACTTTCGCCGCGACGTACAAAAATCGCCTGACCCGCAACCGCCTTTATCCATGTATCGGATTGTTCCGCACAAGAATATTCAATACAAAAATGTAATTCGCCTTTCAGTACAATATAATAATTATCGTATTGAATATTTTGAAACTCTTCCTTACAACCCTGATAAGATTGAACACGAATAATACTGACGGTTTGCGAATTATTGTTCAAATAACCGAAATACTCCTCAACTTGTTTCAAAACATATCCGGTGCCTTGCAAATAAGTTGGACGGCAACACATTACAATTCGGCTTTGCGATGTCCTTTTTTCCGACGTCTCTTGTGGTTGTACGGTTTTGGGCAATTCAACACCGTTTTGTTTCCGGTGTGTCAGTTCAGGCGAAAACGCCGGAAAACATACCGCAATATATGTTGCGCCGTTTGGTTCCGGTGTCCGGTACTGAATTTGTTCGCCGCGCGGTGTCAAAATTCCGTAACCGGCTCGAACAATCAACGTTCCGGCTGTTTCCGTATCAACATATAAACTTCCTTCAAGAACAACCGTATATTCATCAAACTCAGGACATTGCGGCGGTTCCGACCAACCTTCAGGAAAAACCAGCAAGCCAATACTCAATAACTCGGTTTTTGTACTGATTCGACCAACAAACTCTTTGATCTCTTCTCCACAAACCGCCGCATCATGAAAACAAACCGGTTTTTCTATCAATTCAGGCATATTTTGTTACTCAATCGATTATTATTACGGAATAATTTGGACGCCCATCATATTTTTGTCCACTTTTTCGCCGGTCGGTTTTTGATAAGCCCACACGAGTTTTTTATCCCGTGTTATTTCAAACATACCCACACCTTTGCCTTCTTTATTATAAGCGGCGTAACAACCAATCAATAAATTATCGTTCTTCAAAAGTTGAAAACCCGTCATGTTGGTAATTCCAAGATCGGGCAATTCCGATTTTTTAAATTCCCAAACGATATTACCTGTCGGTTCAAATTCGGTAATCTGATCAAGCGACGAAATCAAAGTGTTCCCATTTTTCAAACGTTCAGCGGCAAACGCAATATTGGGAACATTTTGTTCCCAAACAGTTTCGCCGGTCGGAGTGTATTCACGAACAAGATGATCACCGGAATGACAAACAAGATAATTTCCGTTCAATAGTTTACGTACACAACGCATCCGGTGATGTTGATTTTCTGTTTTGAATTTCGTTTGCAGCGTAAACCGGACAACTCCGTCAGGAGCAATTTCCTTGACAAGTCCCGAAAAATTTTCACCAATCAACGTGTTACCGTTATCCAGACGTTGACACGTAAACGATCCTTCTTTGCCGTTTGGCGGAGCATATTGAAACACAATCTTTTTGTCCGGCGTTATTTCCGTAACTTTACCGTCGGCAAAAATAATGTTACCGTTTTTCAGTAAATGGGCTTCGTGAATATTTCCGGCGGGATATTCCCATTTGACCGAAAATTCCGGCGAAAACCAAATAACCCGCCCCGAACCTGTCGCCAATACGTCCGATAATGGTTGTTGCGCAAAAAGCGGCGGTATGAAAATAAACAAAACAAAAAAATAAATATAACGATTAAATATCATAACAATTTCCATCATTCTTTTCCGGTTTATTATTTTTTGGGTTGTTTTGTGTAACCTCGTCCGTAGAATTGGGCGACTAATTCGCCGTTTTCGTTTGTTACGGGAATACTGTATGAGACCAATGATTTTGTTTTGGAAAGAAGAGTTGCTTCGGCGTACAAGTTGCCGGATGTTGTCGGTTTCATAAACGAGAGATGACATTCGATAGCAACGGTTGTTTCCGCAACACCTGCATTACTGGCAACAGCAAACGCAAAATCCGCCAATGTAAACACAACACCGCCTTGCACAATCCCGACAGCGTTAAAATGTTTTGGTTGAATCGACAATTTTGTTTTCGCATAATTGGGTTTGGCATCAACAATTTCGATTCCGGTTACTTCGGTTGCGTAACGGTCAGCCTTGAACCGTTCCATGATTTGTTCTTTCGTGAGTTCCATAATTTGAGGTCAAAGGAAAAATGGTTAGAGAAAAAAGTTAAAGACAAAAGGTCAACTAAAAATTAACGGTTCTGAGAAAACATTGACCGTTCCCAAAGCATCGAATCAACATCTCCATATCGACATGAGGCGTTATTTTATCTGTTGCCGGAATTAAAGTCAATCAGTGGAGGGAATTGATAGTTGAGAGTGAAGAGCAAAGAGTTCCGCAAGCGGAATTATTGTTGGCAGGCAATTACCGCAATACTTCGGCAAAACATAATAACCGATTTTTTATTAACCACAGATGACGCAGATGATTTTTAAATTTGTCCGCTGATTACGCAGATTTTCGCCGATAAACACAAATTAGTTTCTGCGTTTATCTGGGTACTCTGCGGATAAAAAACTGTCCTACAAAACCGCCCTATAAACCGTTTTTGCCCTTTTTTCCCGTGTTTTTGGGGCAAAAATGGCAAATTTCCAGATTTTTAGTGTTTACTTTTGACCAAAAAGTGGCTACTGAGGTTGTTTTGTTAGGAAAAATTAGGTGGAAATGAGGTTTATTGATAGTGAATAGTTTATAGTTAATCCGAAGTTCCGAGTCTGATTTTTGTTAAATCCTTATGTTCATTCAAGTTATGAAAATTTTGATTGGTTTAAACTGCCTACAATTTTTCTATTCAGGAAGTGTGAGGGAGCCAT
>JAISNF010000125.1 GCA_031276415.1 Planctomycetaceae bacterium | reverse complement strand
TTATTTTAAACCACAGAAAACACAAAGAAAAATAGTCCGCAGATTACGCTGATTATCGCAGATGAATTTTAAAATATAAAATAAACTTACATTTTTTTGTATATTTTGTTGTTTCGTATTATCAAAAAATAATCTGCGATCATCAGCGTAATCTGCGGATGATTTTAAAAACAATCTGCGATCATCAGCGTAATCTGCAGACGATTTTAAAAACAATCTGCGATCATCGGCGTAATCTGCGGACGATTTTCTTTTCTCTGGTAGTTAATAAAAATATATTTGTGGTTTTTAGAAGTTCCCTAAAGTGTAATGAGTTTATCTGCGATTATCTGCGTAATCTGCGGACTAACTATGTTTATCTTGTGGGCTTGCCGACTCTTGACAAATCGGTTGTCAAAAAATAGACTTTATTGCGATGGTTTTAATGAATATCATCGCAAACACTTTAACTCTTAATTTTTCCAATTATTCCTTTATGAAAACCCGATTTGAATCTTTCGCAGGTCTTTCTGTCGCAATTATCACGCCTTTTAAGAATGGTCAGGTGGATTATAAAACACTTCAAGATCACGTAGAATTTCAGGTTGCTGCCGGCACAACCGCTGTCGTTCCGGCTGGTACAACCGGCGAAAGTCCAACTCTTTCCTTTGACGAACATGAACGCGTTCTTCATGCGGTAGTTGAAGCCGCCAACAGAAAAATCAAAGTTATTGCCGGCTCCGGTGCTAATTCTACACAAGAGGCTCTTCAACTAACTCAGTTCGCCAAAAAAGTCGGAGCCGATGCCGCTCTTGTGGTTGCTCCGTATTACAATAAACCCACTCAGGAAGGTTTGTTTCAACATTATAAACTTCTCGCCGAATCTGTGGATATTCCGATTTGTATTTACAATATTCCCGGTCGTTGCGCCCGAAATATCGAACCCGAAACAATAATTCGGCTCGCACAATTCCCCAATATCGGAATGATTAAAGAAGCCACCGGCTCTATGGATCAAACCTCGTCAATTATTGCCAACACCGATTTGACCGTTTTAAGCGGCGATGATAGTTTGACATTGCCGTTGCTGGCTTTGGGAGGCAAAGGAGTTGTTTCTGTTGTCGGTAACATTATTCCAAAAGATATTATCGCCCTTTGTAACGCTTTTGAAGAAGGGAATATCGAAAAAGCACAAACATGGCATTACAAAACATTTACGCTTTGCCGTAACATGCTTTCGCTTTCAACAAATCCGATTCCTATTAAAGCAGCAATGAAAATGTTGGGGCGTGATACCGGCGAACTTCGCCTGCCCATGACGCCGCTCTCCGAAACAGAAGAACAAAAATTACGGCAAACTCTTCAAAATTACGGGCTTTTATCGTAATAATTCACGATACAAATAAAAAAAACGATTGAGACAAAATGAAATCAATACGGTTGTAAAAATTTATTGGGAAAAGTAGAATTGTTCCTTTGTGGTAAGTTTGGTATTTGATTGTAATTTTTCAGTAGAAATTGTGGATTATCCTCAATGTTGGAACTCATTAGGTAGGCGATGTTTCGCCGAAATATCGTAACGGTTGATCTGGAATTACAACAGGGGCAACTGTCGGCGAGTACGCCGACCAACGTTTCAGGAGAAACGTTGCCTACCTTATGAATTCGTAATCATTATTGGTTGGGTAAACACGGAAGGAACAATAATTGTAAGGAGTTTGACGTGCTTAATAACGCAATGCAAAGTATGATCAATATGTTCGTAGGTCGGGAAAACGAACGCGAAAATTGGGCGAAACTCCTTACCGATTCAAATACCGATGGTAAGGCTGTTGTTGTTGTCGGCAAATACGGAATGGGCAAAACCCGACTTCTTGATCAGATGGTTGCCGATGCCGAAGATAATCATTCGTTGCAATGCGTTTCTCTGAGATATTCGGTCGCCCCAAACGAATCGCCAAGTATGGTCATGAAAATGATGCTTGAAGATGCGTTTCAGGCTGCCCGTTACGAAGCAGGTTCGCTTAATTGTGAAGGCAAACGTTTTCGTCAATGGAATTTATTATATCAAAAATTGGGGATTTTCTCGAACAAAAACGAACCGAATTACCAATTCTTTCACGCTCTCCGATATGATCATCGTAAAAATATTTTTGAGCAATTTATTCTTCGACTTCGTTTACTTACGGATATTCTTCCTGACAACGGGCGTCTTTTGATTGTGATTGATCCTGAACAAGACACTCCGGCAGTGCGGGTTGAACTTTGGTCGCAAATTGTTCGGGAATTACCGCCCAAAGTCTTTTTTCTTTTTGCGCAACGTTTTCGGGACACGCTGATTGTGAACGAGGAATTTTGTTCACTAAACAATGTTTATTTTTTTCCGCCGCTCCATTCTTCCGACTTTTCGCAAGGACTTTCCGATTTGAAAGATTCGGAAACACTTCGGCTTATTGAAACTTATCAACCTGTTTTGAAAGATAAAGTCTCGGATCATCAGGAATTGATTGATCTTTTTCATTGTTACCGTAATCATCCTTATGCTGTTCATGCTGCGCTTGATTTGTTGCTTTGTAAACATATTGATCATTTGGGTCAACTTCCGCGCGAGCCGATGCCCCGATATATTGCTCCGGCGCAATGGAAACAAATTGTTGAACATTCATTGGGATCGGATGTTGCGCTTCTTTTTGAAGCCTATACGGTTTTGGAGGTTCCGTCTTTGGACGAAATGGTTTGTTGGGTTGCCGACATTTCCCAAAATTCATTCAATGCGATGTTGTCTGATCCGTTTTTGCGGTCACTGATTCGCGATGAGCCGGACGGTCGTATCATTTATCATCATCATTTGAGTGCTTATATTCGTTCACTTCTTTATACATCTGACGGTTTTTTGACATTGGAAGCCAAGCGGCTTCATCAACGTGCGATGATTGGATATGGCGAGTTGATGCGGCGAACACTTAAACCGGACACTCTTGCAACGGTTCGGTTGCCGGAACATTCTTTGGCGGTTGGCGGAGCGGAACTTTTTGCGGAAACATTGGGGCGTTGTGCGGATGCGTTCCTGACGTTGGGATTTTTTCAGACATTCGGCACAATGATTGAACGGGCGTTGTCGTTGGTTCAGCGGCAATCTGTCGAAGAATCGGAACTGTTTTTCCAATTCGGCAGATTGCGTTATCAACAAGGTGATATGGAAGCCGCTGTCCAATATTATGAACAATCTCTCCAAATTGCGAGACTGATCATAGAACCGGAACGTATTGCGGAGGCGTTGTTTGCTTTGGGGAAAATCTCTTACGAATTACAACACGATACCGATGCAGAACGAAATTTACGCGAAGCCATTATCTATTATGAAACGGGTCCCGATCAAGCCGGTCTGGTGGAAACGTTGCTTTATCTTGCCAATGTTCTTTGGCGGCAGAAAAAAGAGCAGGAAAGCCAAACGGCGTTTGATGAGGCGGTTAAATCTGTTGAGAAGATCAAGAATTATCGTCAACGGGTTCGGGCGGAAGCGGCGGTTCTGACGGCGCGTGGGCGAATACTTGACGAGTTGGGGGATACTTCGCAGGCTGCCGAACTGTATTACAAAGCGATTGATTTAACACAAAATATTTATGATCGTGAGGCGGAAGCGGAGATTCATTCGCGGCTTAGTTCTTTATTTGAGCGTTCCGGTGATTTGAAGACGGCGGAAGAAAATCTTTCCAAAGCGATGGAGATTCACCGTGACATGACCTTAGTGGAACATTTGGCGGAGGATTGTTTCCGATTGGCTCAACTGGCTCAAAAACAAGGTAACACTCAACTTGTTCGTGAACGCCTCCAGCAAGCACGGCAACTCTTCCACCAACTCGGAAATACACTAAAAATTGCCGAAATTGACGCCGAAACAAAAGAAGTCTAATTGCAAAATATCGAAAAGTAAGCGATTCCTTGCTGGAATTTTTACCAAATAATGCCGAATCCGTGAAAAAAAAGAAAATATCCCCCCTATTGACCTCAATTTCATTTAGGATATACTTTGCACCTGATTCGACCACAATGCGTTATTTCTTGCCGCTTTGTATTGCTGCAAACGTGTTGGCGGTTATTTCAAAAACATTTGTAAACTAAGGAGTTTAACAATGGAAAATTTAGTAAAATGTTTGGTTGTGTTTTTGGCGAATGTGTTGGAAAACTTGCTGGAAAGTTTGCCGGAAAAGTCCCAAATGTTAAAATGGATAACGCAGACAAGATGGATG
>JAISNF010000105.1 GCA_031276415.1 Planctomycetaceae bacterium | reverse complement strand
GCACTAAGGAACACAATAATTTTCCTGCCGTTACGATTGAGCGAATCAAACGTCAATATCTGATTCGATAATTGATCTTGTAAATCATTTGTTTCGGAAATAAAATCAGACATGGTGTTTGTGTTTTTTTGTTCTGTTTTTCAGGTGAAGTGAGCCGGACCAACCTGTTTGGCAACAACCGTAATTCCATTTTCCGTAACTGTAAATCCGCGGCGGCGGTCACAGTCGTGATCGTAACCAATATGTTCGTCCGGCGGAATATCCACGTCTTTATCAATAATAGCGTTTCGGATTTTCGCCCCGCGCCCGACATTGACATTGGGAAACAGAATCGAATGATCAACACGGGAAAAACTGTTAATCCGGCAACGATGACCCAAAATAGATTTCGCCACCACTCCGCCGGAAACAATACTGCCCGGACAAACAATACTGTCAATCGCAAGACCCGTCCGATCCCCATCCGCAAAAACAAATTTCGGCGGCGGAAGATTCGGATGAAATGTGTAAATAGACCAATCTTCATCGTAAAGATTCAAATGCGGATCAACACTCACCAAATCCATACTGGCATCATAAAAAGCATCCAACGTCCCAACATCCCGCCAATACGCCTCCGTCTTTCTATTTTCGTCCATAAAGGAATACGCAAAAATCCGGTGATTGTCAATTAATGACGGAATAATATTTGTACCAAAATCGTGTTTGCTTTCCTTATTGACAGCGTCACGACATAATTCATCGTACAAAAATTTGGCGTTGAAAATGTAAATGCCCATCGAACCAAGACAACGATCATTTTGCCCCGGAATCAATTTAGGATGTTCCGGCTTTTCCTCAAATCCAACAATCCGAAAATCCCGATCAACCTCCATAACTCCAAATTGCCCCGCCGCAATAGACGGCGCAACAGGAATCGCCGCAACCGTCGCATCCGCTCCGCTTTCAATATGAAAATTCAACATCTTGGCGTAGTTCATCTTGTAAATATGATCACCGCCCAATATCATAACAAATTTCGGTTGTTCGTTTTCAATGGCGAAAATATTTTGATACACCGCATCAGCCGTTCCAAGATACCAACTCTCATCCACATATTGTTGCGGCGGAACAATATCAACATATTCGCCCATCTCGCGACAAAAATATCGATACCAACCAATAGAAATATGACGATCAAGACTCATCGCCTTGTATTGCGTCAACAATAGAATTTTTCGGAATCCACTGTTGTAACAATTTGAAAGCGTAAAATCTATAATCCGATAGGCTCCACCAAAAGGAACCGCCGGCTTCGCCCGATCCCGCGTCAACGGCTCCAACCTCGCCCCCCTGCCACCAGCAAGGATAATCGCTAATACATTCGTTTGAAACATCAAAAATTAAAAAAAATTAAAGTAATAAAAATTAAATTACAATTACAAAATATCAGAAAATTTTTTAAACAGTACATTATGAAATCATTTTATGAAATCATTGGTTCAATACCCGTATCAAAAGAAAAATGATCAAATGAAGTAAAACGTTTCAAAAAATGAAGATCATGTAAAGTTATTTCGTTAATACACATTTTATCAGAATTATAAATATTGATTCCTTTCGAATCATTTTTTATTGTTTCATATATCTTTTGAACATAATTTTGAACATCATAATATTTACTTTCATCTAATTTAACAATATCATTATAGATTTCAACAGACATGACAACATAAAACAGTATATCGTATGAAAAATCATCTGAATATTCTTCTTGAGGGCAAGCAATATAAATTCCGCTGATGATATGTCCTATGTTTTTAAGTATTTGTTCAATAGTCTGTTTTGATTTCTTTGAAAATCGTTTGTTAAAGTTATTGGGAAACGCCGGACATTCATATCGTTGCGCAAACCAATGGACAACGGCTCGGATTTCTTCGACCGGCAACTGCAAGGTCGGATGCGGTGTCCGATCAATAAGCCAATAACGCGGAACAGAAATTCGTTCAAACGCTTTAATCTCATAAAAAATGTTGTGAAGTTGGAAATGATAACATCTTGAATTTTTTCCACGAATATAATTTCCGTCTAATTGAGAAACAGGAAAAGCAATGAGAAATTCAACATTGGGTTCTTTTTTAATATCAGGTTGAACAATATCACAATCGTGTGACAATAAAATACCTAATCCATCAGCCGTGTTACGTAAAATCGTATCAGGAATGTCCAAATCCAAACAAATTGAACCTTGCCGCCAACCTTTTTGATTTATAATTTGTGCATCGAACGGGACATCCATTGATCAATCCTCCCATGGAAATTGTGCAATACCTATTGCCGCATTAAATTCGGAATTTGAGATACGATATTTTGCCGGATCAAGCCCCTTTTCCAGAAGTGTTTGTTCTATAAACGATTTCGCCCTCTCTTTTTGGTGTGTTACTGTAATTAATGACGCATAACGCGGCTTTTCACAGGAAAAGTTGTATGCGTCTCTGGAAAAATTGTACGTACAAATCAATTGACCATACTGATATATAAAATATTTCATTAATTGATCGTAGTAAATGTAACTCTGTGTTAATGTAAACATGTTATTCAGCCTCCTTTCCCCATAAAGCAAGAGCCTCTTTTGTAGGAATTTGTTCAAAAAAAAGAGAATCGACTTCGTGATGCAATTCTTTTAAAGTTTTTTGAACAAGATCATGTGAAAAATCTTTTCCCTGCATCCGTTTTAAATGTTCCATATCTAAAATCAAGAATCCTTCTTTTTGTTGCGAAAACTTTGGCTGATCGAGTTTCGTAGATTGAAATTCCGCTAACACAATGTTGTAATCTTTAGGTCGAAACAAAATGGAGCGTACAACTCCATCAACGGATGTTTTACGTTCAAGTACAACTTGCCTCAATTGAACACCATCACTGTCATTGAGAAAACCGCCTAAATATTTTTCGTTGATCATCTTTTCGGGAACAACATCATTCAAAGGACAAATCCAATCAACATATCTCAAACTAACTTGTTCCAAAGTACCAAAATCCGTCAATTTGAGAATCGTTGAAACTTCTTTAACAATAGAGCCGACATCATGAAGAAAATTATCAAAAATTGTGTAGTTTACAGTATTAACCGTTAGAGAATTTTTCGTAACTACAATATTTGTCTGTTTACTTTTGTTAGTAAAAACCAATTGTTCTTGATGCAAGAGTTGTAACCCTTGCTCCGCCGCTGTAATTTGTTGCGTTAAGCGTATTTCATAATAAGGAAACCCCGAAATTCGCAACTGGTCTTGAATTACAGAAACATATTTTTCTTTGATTCCCTCTACGGGAGAAAACTGTATCTGGGCAACAACCAATACAAGAGGAGAACGCGGTAATTGGGAACGACTCATAACAACTTATCCTTTAAATAACAAAACATGATTATTACATGATTATTACAATGATTATTGATGCGTAAAAAACACACAGGAAAAATTAGAACTACGATAATTTTATTACGATAATTCTATATTCCAACTCAACTTTTTCAAGGAACAAACAGACCTAAAATCAACTGAAATATTACAAAAAACAAATTACCATTTTAGACCAAACGTTTCACCGCCGGCGGACTGACCGGTTCCGCCTTTGAGCGGACCTTTGTGCGGATTCTTAACTTTCAATCCTGATCGAACCTGTTCCTGCTTTTTAGATTCTGTTTTTGTTGCAGCAACTTCCTCGCCGGCAGCATTGTTACCATTCGGCGAAAGATCGTCAGCCTTTTGATTTTCAGAAACACTTTCCGTTGCCTCTTCTTGAACACTTTCAAGTTCCTCTGTTATCGAAACGGCTTGTTTAATAGACAAGGAAATTCGTTTCGCTTCAGAATCAATAGACAAAATATAAACATCAACCCATTCGCCTTCTTTGACAACCTCACGAACATTCCCAACCCGCTTAGCCGACAATTCACTAATATGAGCCAATCCTTCCACTCCGGGCATCAATTCAATAAACGCACCAAAATCCATAATTTTCGTAACTTTTCCGCGTGCCAATGTCTTTTCCTGAAATCGTTCCAAAATGTTCGACCAGGGATTAGAAGCGTCGTCCCGGTAAATCAGTGAAATCCGATGCGTGGTTTCGTCAATTTTGGAAATTCGTACTTTAACCCGCGTTCCTTCGCTTAAAACATCGCCCGGATGATTAATTCGCCCCCAAGACAACGCACTAATCGGAATAAATCCGTCAACACCGCCAAGATCAACAAACACTCCGGCATCAATTATTTTTCGTACCAATCCCTCCCGAACCTGACCAACTTCAAATTCCGCAAAAAGTGTTTTTTGCTTTTCTTCTCGTTCCTGATTCAACAAAGCACGCCGACTCAAAACCAAATTGCGCCGTTCACGATCAACTTCTTCAACAATACAATTCAACTTTTGACCAACATATTGTTCCGTATCTTCAACACGGAACAACTCAATCTGACTGATTGGAATAAAACCACGCAAACGATTGACTTCACATTCCAAACCGCCGCTGTTCGTTTTTGTAATTTTTGCCTCAACAATCATTCCCTCGTGAATTTGCGACCAATCATGAACATCGGCGGCGGCTAACGGTACAGAAACATCGTAAAGCCCCTCCTCCGGCATGAAACGAACCACCGTAACTTCTAGCGATTGACCGGGTTGCGGTTCGGCATCCGGCGGAAACATCTTGAGCGATACAACTCCTTGCTCCCGCGCTCCAAGATCAAGAAAAACACTGTCCCCGTAAAGTGAAATTACTGTTGCCTTAATTTTCGTTTCCGGTTCCAAAATCTCCTGATCGGCAACCGCTTCCGATTTGCCAATTAAAACGTCAAGAGATTCGCCAAGCGATTCACCGCTGAAAACCGCGTTAAATTCGTCCTCCAAATCGTCCGACATTTTACCGGCGCGAATCTTCGGAATCGGAACCCGAGTCTTCACCGCCGATGAAACTGCCGACGAAACATTTTGCAACGTTTTTTCGCCGTCTTCGGTAAGAGATTCCGTAACACCGGAGTTATCCTCGTTTTTATTTTGGGTTTTATCCTCAGTTTTGTTGTCGGTTTTTACATCTTCCGGCAAACCTGTTGAACTCGTTTCCGTTTCACTTTTAGGAGGTTCGTCTCCAACAACAGGAACTTCCGGCTTCGGACGGTATGCATCAGGATTCCGCTGGGAACCAATCAAACGCGTGCGGATAGAGGAAAGAACAGAACTAATTGAATGATTTTTAGAAGGATCAGTTTCAAGAGTCATAAAATTGCCAATAATTTTTTTAACTAAAATTTGTAAATTAGGAAAATAAAATCCGGTCGGTTCACTAAAACTAATATTGAACATTCAGTAAAAAAAATGCCGACTACTTAGTTTCGCTATTCCGTACACCAAATTTTATCCCAAACACGGTTAAAAATCAAAACACAAAATATTCCACAAAAAAATATTCGTAAACAAAAAATAAAACAAATAACAAACCGTTTACGTTTTCGTAATCATAATCACAACAGCGGTAATTATCTGTTTTTTCAAGAAGTTCGTCAATAGCATCAATGACGTAACTGTCTATAAATTTATCAACAACAAAGAGCGTTGTCTTTGTCAAAAGTCTTTGTCAAAAATCTTTGCAAAAAGGAAAATAGAATTGTCCACAAATTACGCAGATTTTCCCTGATAGGTACTTCTAAAAACTCAAATTTACTTTTTAAAACCACAGAGAACACAGAGTTCACAGAGAGGAATTTTAAAAAATTATTTTAGATCAAAAGTTAATGATAATACAATGATAATATTAGGGGAACTTCTAAAAACATTATTTTTAAAAAATCACATCCTTAAAAATAAGGACTTGTAAATATTTTTGTCTAAAAAATAGTTTTTTAGAAGTTGCCATTAAATAACGTTTTGATTCCAATTAAAAATTTCTCTGTGTTCATCTGCGTAATTTACGGACTCATTTTTTTTACCGTTTTTACCGTTTTTCACGATTCTTGTACGATTGTTTTAGCGGTTTGCCGGAAGAAGCGGACGCCTTCGGCAACTAACGGTTGGTTGTTATCCCAATCGGATTCGTATTCAATCGAGAACGGCGCATTCACACGTTGTGCGGCACATTCTTTCAAAATATCACCGATTTTGCAAACACCTTTACCAAGCGGAATATCACGTTTTTGTTCGTTGAGGTCTTTGATGTGAAAACTGACAATCCGGTTTTTGAATTTTTGAACACATTCAAGCGGATCAAGACCGCTTCGATACCAATGTCCGGTATCACAACATGCCCCAATACGTGTGCTGCAATCTTTCAGATGATCAAGAACAATTTGCGGATCCCAATAGATAGAGGGTTTGGGATGATTGTGAAGTCCGACATTGATGCGGTATTCTTCGGCTAATTGGTTGACTTCTGCCAATTTGTTAAAGGCGGGTTCGCAATTGAGTACGGAAATACCGACTGCGGCGGCAAATTCAAAATGTTCCCGATTGCCCGGACAAACACCCATTGCGTGAGGAACACATTCGTTTTCGGCAAGCAACTCACGAAACCGTTTGAAAGCCTCTTTATTTTCGGGTTTGAGCAAATCGGGTCCCACTTTGACATTGATGTCTTTCGACAATTTCTGACCGCTGTACAGTTCAAAACTTGCAACACCGCAAGCCCGAACTTTTTTAACCGCTTCATCAAACGGAAATCGGTTAAACGAATAGATTTGGGGACCGATTTTCCAGCCGAGAATAACGGCATAAATTTTGTCCTGATTGGCGGGTTCTTCCTGTGCCGAAGCGGAAGTCAACATCTGTGAACCAAACAGAACCGTACCGCCCAACAAAGCGGTATTACGTAACATTTCACGTCGTGTTGTCATAAATTCTTCTCCTTAATAGAATTAGGTTTGAAACAAACGATAACCGATAATTCTTACAATAAGTTTACAATAAGTTTACCGGTCAAAAGACAGAAGTTTAACACATCACCGCTGCGATTGCAATATGACTGCTAATATGATTACAATACCGATTATAATACTTTCAATGTCGGAATTATAAAATACAGGTAACTTCTAATAACCGCCCTTTTATTTAAGCACAGATTATTTAAGGACAGATTATTTAACCACAGAGGACACAGAGTTCACAGAGAGGAAAGAATTTATATTTATTCAGTAATGTCTCGGTTTAGTAGAAATTTCGTAATATTTCCTAAGTCCC
>JAISNF010000650.1 GCA_031276415.1 Planctomycetaceae bacterium | reverse complement strand
CATCCGTTGTTTCAATTAATCAGCAGTGAAAATAATATTCCATTCGAATCACAAAAAGATACAGAACAAAAATATCTGAGTGAATGGGAAAAGAAATCTTCTTTTCTTGAATTTATTGCCGCTTTAAAACCGTTACGGGACGCTGTAAGGCACAGCGGTAAAAGTGAAGAAAAAGTTACTAAAGACGATATTGAAATCATACGAAACAAAACTTACCGACTTGTTAAAGAGATAATGCCGGTATTGAAAGGAGAAGGTATTGAAATAAAAATTGAAACTCAAGATACGGATATTAACCAGTCCTTCCTCAAAGCACAAAATAAATTGGAATCTTATTTCGGGTACAATGAGTTTCGTTCTCTCGACACGATAGTTAAAGACCTGTTAGAGAAAATTGAAATTGTCTTGGAAGAAAAACCGCAAACCGTTTCGTCAGATATTATTAACAACTTCGCGGCTATAATACAAAGATCGCTGTTCTTGCAATACCGAAGCGATATCGTAAAACTAACAATCAAAAATAAAGAATTTGCCCTTAACCAAGCACGCAGCGCCGGTTTTGAATTACAAGACGGCGACTTCGGGAATGGAATAAAAAATGTGCGTGAGAAGTTTATTGATGAAGCAGTAAAAGGCAACAATAAATCCATTGGAGCCAATCTTTATGCTTTCCTTATCAATACTGATAAAACAAAATTGCAAGGAATTGCCAAAAAAATACCTGAATTGATCATGCTTACGGAAGAATTACAATCGAAAAGCGGACATGGAAATAAAATTGAAACATTTCCACTAGAAAGTGTTAATAAACTAAAACAAGCCGTTTATGAAACGGTTAAAATCTTACAAGGAATTTAACAATGGCATTTTTTGGAAAAAATGAAGCCGAATTGAAAAAAAAGCAAGAGGAACTTGACGCACGGGAAAGGGCATTGTCCGAGTGGAAACGTATGCTCGAAAATAGAGATGTTGACGTTACCAAACGTGAAACAAGTACCAAAGAACGTGCTGCATTGTTGTCGGCGAAAGATACGGATTTGGCGCGGCGTGAAAATGAAATTATTCAGCGGGAACTTGACGCAAAAAATAATTTCGCAAAACAACAGCGAGAAGCGTTTCAGGAAGTTATTCAAGTCCGCTTAAATGAACTCGATGCACAAACGGCAAATATCAAACAACTTGAATTGCAAGTTGAAGAGCAATTCAAAAAACTTTTTGAATCACAGCGGGAATTTTCCGCAAAGGAAAGTCAACTTGTAGAACGTGAACGTACAATTCTTGACAGAGAAATTGCCGCCGAAAACGGATTTGCGGAGAAAAATTCAGTCGCAATCCGTGAATTGGAGCAACGTAAAAAGGACATCGAATCTTTTGAAGAAATGCTCAAAGAACGGGAAAAAGAAACAAATAAACGTAACCTCGAATTACAACAGCAGTCGGAAACACTGCGTCAACGAGAATATTCTATTAAGCAAGCCGAAATCGAAAGAGAGGCAGGATACTCTGAACTACGAAAAAATCTTGACGAGGAATTGCATCAAAAGCGGCGTGAATATGAATCGCAATTTGCCGACCGCAAAAAGAAAGATGAAGAAACACAACTCGAATGGGAAAGAAAACTGCGTTCTGATTTAGCGGACGTGTTACAAAAGGAACGCAATGACAAAATACAACTACTCGAAACAGAACTGGTAACGAAACGCCAATCTTTCGACAAAGAAATACAACAGGAACGTGAAATGTTGGACAAGCAGCGAGCGGAACTTAACAAACGGGACGGTGAATTACAAATATTATCGCAAAAACTAGAAATCGAACAAGCAAAATTACAAGCCCGCAGTGAACAACTTGACGAAAGAGAACAACTGATTCCCAATGAAGTTGAACGGTTAATAGAAGAACGTAAAAAGTCCTTTGATGCAAAGGAACAGGAAAATGTAACGGAATGTGAACGCCTGCGGAATTCATTGCAAACATTACAGCATCAGCAATACCAATACGAACATTGGCAGGCATCGTTTAGCGGAAAAGAACCGGCGGTAATTATTCAACTGGTGGACGACCTGAAACAACATCAGCAGGAACTTGAAAGGGATTTGGCAACGCGTCCTTCTGCGGATTTGCAACAGCGTTACGATTCTGCACAAGACAAAATCAAACAGTTGGAAATTGATATTAAACAAGTGCATTCCAAGAATGAAACGTTAAAGCAACAAGGTGAAAAATTCACGCAAATTGAAGGAGAGTTAAACAGTGTTCAGCAACAACTCAAACAAAAAGAACAAGATTACAATTCTCTTGAAACGCACAATAACAAACTCGCTGAAGAGTTAAAACGATTGAAAACAACGTATGAACGTACAGAAGACAGGGTGGCACGCATCAAAGATATTCTCGAACCACCGTTTATCGAAACGTCAAAAGTTCTGCCGTTTGTAACTGACACGGTTGACGAAATTGAATGGCTGGAAGGTATCGAAAAATCTTGTATCGATTACGGTTTACGTTTTTCCAAGCGGATACTTTATGCCTTCCATACAGCGTTGAAAACATCTGAATGGTCGCCGCTCACCGTGTTGGCGGGAGTGAGCGGTACTGGTAAATCGGAATTACCGAAACTTTACGCACACTTCGGCGGATTGAATTTCCTTTCTACAGCAGTCCAACCAAATTGGGACAGCCAGGAAGCAATGCTTGGTTTTTTCAATTCCATTGATAATAAATTTGACGCTCAACCGATACTGCGTTTTCTTGCACAAACGCAACAGGAAAGAACAGAGTCTCCCTCTGGTTTATACGATTCGATGAATATCGTTTTGTTAGATGAAATGAATCTCGCTCACATTGAACTTTACTTTGCTGAGTTTTTAAGCAAACTTGAATTACGACGGGGAATGAAGGGGAAAGACAATATTCCTAAACTTGAAGTGAAAATCGGCGCAGGAATCGAACCTTATTCGTTACGAATTGAACGTAATGTTCTTTGGGTTGGAACAATGAATCAAGATGAAACGACAAAATCGCTTTCTGATAAAGTTCTTGACCGCGGGATCGTGATACATTTCCCACGACCGAAACAGTTAGAAAGACGTAAACAATTAAAAGCGTTAGGTAAACGTACTACATTTTTGAATCGCAAAACATGGCAAACATGGTGGACACAGGAAACGCTCTTTGACGATACACAAATTAAACCGTTCAAAGAGTTTATCGAAACAATGAACGAGCATCTTGCTGCGGCGGGACGTGCGTTGGGGCATCGTGTCTGGCAATCGGTCGAGTATTATATGTCGAATTATCCAACCGTGCGTAAAGCGTTTCAAGAGCATGCAGACTCTGCAACTCTGGAAAGAGAAATGCGTACTGCTTTTGAAGACCAACTCGTACAAAAAGTGATGCCGAAACTTCGCGGAATTGAAACACGCGGGAAATCTAAAACTGATTGTCTCGACAAAATTCGCGGACAACTCATTGACAAACAATACACTATTGTTGATGATTTTGACCATGCTTGCGAATTTGGACACGGGCAATTTATTTGGAGCAGTGCCCAGTATCTTAACGAGAGTGAACCACAACAAGAACAGGAAACAAAAGATACACAAAATGTTTGAAACATTGGAATCCGTTTATAAATCAACGGACGCTTCTGAAATTACAGACGCACTTGTATTAATTCAATTGCGAGACTGGTTCACGTTTGTCTGTGAATTTGACCCGCTGACTTGTGAACCTATCTCGACTGGAACGGATGAGTTGTTTGCCAAGATTCTGCAATACGATGATGCAACAAATAATATACAGGACCGACTGGGACGAGTTCTGGAACATACTCACGAGGCGTTGAAAAATATTCTGCTTGAAATAAAAACACAGATACTTCGGGAACATATAACTCTTCCCGTTTATGCGGTGCGGGAAACGGACAGTAAAAGTATTCAATGGATAGCACGCAAGACAGGAAGAACAATTCGTGAGAAATTGTCCGGCAATCCGTATCTCTTGGCAGTCAACAAAAGAATGTCTGCCAATATTTCCGAAAATCGGTTGCTCAAAGTTTTCGTTGACCGATTTGAATATTTCGTTCAGTTACGGAATGAATTTGTTGCACGAACAAAAACGCAAGATAAATACACCGAAGTGATAGACGATCTATTGGGACTCATTCAGAGATGGAAAAGCGGTGATGAATATGACGAAATTGGAGAATGGAAGAATCCGCCACCGAATAATACGCTGCTTGAAAATCGGAATTACCGCAAAATTCTTGATGCGTGGAATTGGCTCAACACAATAGACGATGATGTTGTGAAGGACTTTTGGCGAATGGATCGTGATACAACAACAATGCTCGTTTGCCAAATTCTTGCGGAACTTTCCGACTTGCAAAACGTCCGTATCTTGCAATTTCCCGTTCAACCGCAATATGATAATTTTTCATTTGATGATTTAACAGGAGTTATTGGAGTAAATCTTGCAACAAATGAAAACATCACATACCAAAAAGAAAAGGACAATATTATTATCAGTTGCGGGCAAAACGAAAAAATGTTTCCGTTGGAGAGTAAAGTAAAAGCGTCCACTATTTTTCAAAATTCTGACATAATTACATCAATTCACATCAAAGCAATTATCGGCAATACAGAAAAAAAATCTGGAATTACGCTACCGAATTTTACCGGAAAACACGCGGTTATTGATTTATGTTCTGTCCGTCCTTCGCTTGTCATTGATAAAAATGCCGAAATTGATTTGTCATTTCGCTTGCTTGTTCAACTTTACGTAATGAAAGAAGGCGAGCAATTACTCGATTGCAAAAATTCAACTGCCGTGATGTTGCGTCAAGACAATACGACTATCGGAATGTCGGAACTTTTTCTCAATAAAACGGATATTTCCATTGCAAAGAAAAGTCATGCAAAAAGTCAAGCGGCGAAACTATTTTGCAAAACGTTAAAAGAAAATATCAATACGCAAAAGTTAACTTATCTGCTTCCCGATTGTGTTGACGATTTCGAGATTGAAACATTACGCCGAAGCATTAACTTTTATTTTCCTGATGTTGAACCGTTACCGCGAAGTATTGCCGCTGTTCTTGCTTGGCAAAGTTCAGAAACATTTTCGCAATACAAAATACAACCTGACGACACCATTCTTGTAATGGAAAATGTCGGAGAACATTTTTGTGTGTCAAGAATTGTATGTAAAAAAGACAAACAACTTGCAAAAGATATTCCGCAAACACTCGGATTTTATTGGGAAAGACACCCCATTTTAGAATTTGATTCGCCATTCTTTCCCGTTGTTAAAAAGATTCTTGCAGAAAGTTCATCGGCGGATATTGCGGACATTTTACTAAATTTATTTACGCAAGAAGACTTAATTGTGGAAGCGGGAAAATTATCTTTTTACTCGGCAGACTTGCAGCAATGGATTCATATCGAAAACATTGACATATTGATAAAAAAGATAAAACAAAATCTTTCTGTCGGCAATTTTCAGAATTTCATTGAGCAGTTTAACGATTCCATAAACGGATTAAAACGAATTCACATTTTGCAATTTGGGAATTTTCAAATTCCGCAAAATATATTTTCGAACAAAAAAATTCGCTTCATCAATTTCGAAGATTCTATTTTGCATGGCGGAATTGTTCACGAACAATGGTCGGCAAAAACAGAACAGCCGTTATGGAAAGATCATCTTCCGAATTTGTCGTTACGGGCAGGAATGCAAAGTATTGATTTGGTAAAAAATGAAACGCTTATTCCGCAACGGAAAAAAACGATCAATATTCCTGTTCGAGCGAAATTCGGATTGCCGAAGAATCAAAAGACAATGCGGTTTGAATTGATACAAGGCGATAAAAAATCAGGACAACAATTTGAAGCATATTTACAGTCAAAACATTTTCCGTTACATCAAGACGTTGAATGTGAGCTGAAAATGACCTTCACTTACGGAGCAGATAATCCATACGAGTTAAAATTTGTACCGCTAAATCCACAACAAGCAGGCTTTCAATCCGTAACTGCAGAATGGAGATATGTTGACAAAAATCGTGAAGAGGATATTGACTCTTTGCCCGTGCCTGAGTTTCCAAAATGTTACACGTGGGAAGAGTTGCAAAATTTTAAGGGAGAAAAGAGAGGAGTATCTAACTTGTTGGAATGGATTGAATCAAGTATCGAAAGATTATTCACATCACCGAAAAGATATTGCGAAACCATCACAACGAATTGGAAAGAAAGCATAGATAAAAAGGGAAAAACTTATTATCATTGCACAACACAAAACAAAACTTGGATCGCAAGTTTTCATTTTGTAAATGACTATTTGGACCAATATCTGCCGACAGTAGGAGAATCCGTCTATTTTTCATATTACAACGAGCGAATCGACAATGTTGTTTCTGCAAAACACGAACAAGAATTTATTGAGAGACAAATACAAAAACGATTAGAAAAATTAGATATTAGTAAATTACACAGTTGGCGATTTCCTCTTTACACAGTTTGGAGAGGACACACGTTACATGATTCCGACATTCCGAAAACATTCAAGAAAAATATAGAAACGGCGATTAAGAAATTTGATGAGATATTAGATTCCGATAAATACTCTGATGAGTTAAAAGACGAATTGCTGTTTTTTCTTTCCTTTTTTGGAAATGATATGCCAAACAATGCGAAAGAAAGAATTCGTGAAATTATTCAACAAGAAAAATGGGGACAATACTATCATCACATAGAAAATGCTATTAGCGTTTACGATACAGAATGGAAACAGCAAATTTTAAAACAAGTAACAGAATTATTAGAAGCCCACAATATTATTGCGATTAAAATCCTTGCAACCATTTGTTGGCGTTCTGAATCTAACGTGTTTGCTATTCAGCTTTCTAACGAAAGATTGTCTATTCTTTTTGCAATGTCTGAAAAATTTATACAAAAATTGGCAAATTTTGATAAGAGAAAAATTGAGAATTTGCTAAAAATTGATAAGAAAAAATTTGAAAATGAGACATTAGAACCGATCACGGCTTGTCTTGAACTTCTTTTAGCGTTGATTCGATTGCGTAAATCGCCGGACGAAAAATTAAAACGCTTGTTAACGCCGCGTGCGGAAATTACTCGGCAATTTCTCGAACTGCTTGACAAACTAACAAGAGTGTTAAATGAAAAACATTTAACGTTAAAATCCCAACTGCAATTACAGATAGACAAATCGCTGGAGCACAAAGATATTCCCGACTTGATTTATGCGTTACAATTTTATCTGTCGGGCGAAACAGGAACAAATACAATTCGTATTATCGGCGTGAAAGAGGATTAAATATCAACATATTCATCGTTACGAAATTCTTCAATCCAACGATTGGGTAATGAATCAACATAT
>JAISNF010000636.1 GCA_031276415.1 Planctomycetaceae bacterium | reverse complement strand
ACATAAGGATTTTCTTTGGCATCAACGAACTCACCAACAAGAAACTGACCATCATTAATGGACTTGAGGTGAACAGTGGAATCTTTTCCCTGACAATCTTTCGGAATATTTTGAACATGAAAAACATTAACGCTTTTCAATTGACAATAAACCGGAGCCAGTGAATGAATTTGAAGATTCACATATCTCATCGCATTCCATGTTTTTGTGCGATAACCAAACGGATCAATCGGAGCCAAACGGTAATTGCCAATAGGACGACTGTAGTAAGTAAAATAGCCGATTCCTTTTCCGCCGTATGCCAATGTCGAATAAACCTGAATACTAAATGTTGTTTCAGACGGTTCCGCATAATGAAAATGGGCATTACCGAGAATGACATTCCAAAACGGAATATTGTACTGAATAGATTTTTTTCGGATTATTTCCAAATTACTGTAAAACTGGTCTTCCTTTAATTCGTTACCATTATACAAGGAATAATTATCGTAAGATAAATATGGCGGCTGACAAGTTTTGATAAATGAATCAATATGTTCTTCATAATCTTTTGATCCGAATAGTCTCCATGTTGCATGTTTGGGGAGCAAATTGATATACGGTAAAATGCCTTGTTTTTTAATAGCATTTGACCACAAATTCAATTTTGGAAACAAAGAGGAATGAGGTTCGTCTTTTATACGGAAGGAATGAACAGATTTTCGTTCTTCCGGTGTTGCAATTTCATTCAGAATAGTTTGAATTATTTCATCGGCTTTTTCCGGTGTTACATTAGATTTAGGATTGACTCGTGGATCGCGAAGAATCACGGCAAGATTGTAGGGAAGTGCATATTTGATATGTTTAGTACCAATAAATCCGGTTGCGTTGAAACCACAATCAAAAATATCTTTCATTACCGCATCCACATCAGTAATGTCTCCCCAAACTCCAGAATCAACTTCCGAAGGTACTCCATCGTATGGAAAAATAATAAACTCTGTTGCCGGAACACGTTTAGGTGTTGTATCGGAAATTTTTTGTGCGAAAACTGTTGTGGTAAAAACTGTTAGTAAAAGTAAAAACAGTACCATTGATAAAATTTGTTTTAGTAACATCTTAATCTCCTTAATTGTAGTAGGAATTGTATAGGAAAATGTGAAAAAAATAAGTAACGATTTACGAACATAATTCACAACGTGGATTATGTTTTTTGGTAACTTCTAATAACCGTTTTTTTTATTTAACCGCCGAGAACACCGAGTTTACAGAGAAGAAAAATTTAATTTTAAAAAATTATTTTAGATCAAAAGTCAATTATGATATTAAATAACGTTTCGATTCCAATTAAAAATTTCCTCTGTGATTTCTGTGTTCTCTGTGGTTAATAAAAATAAATTTGTAATTTTTAGAAGTTCCCTTTTATTTTTCCAATGAAAATTGGAATTGATTCTTTTTCTTTTCAACGGTTACAGTCAAACCGGACTTAGCGGGATGATTGTATTTTTTGGGAATCAAACTTTCAAAAACAGGAATTTTTGATATTCTGCCGTCTGCGCTTTCTTCTTCGCGAAAAGAAGAAGGTTCGTCTTTATTACGTGAAATAGCAACACGGTATTCTCCGGCAACTGCTCCAGCATCTTTAGTTCCGCCGCGAAGTGAGGTCAACCGAAAAATTCCTTGTTCGTTGGTTGTGCCAGTTGCGGCAATACCTGTATCATTGACGGGATGAAAAGCAACCAAAGCTTTCGACAACGGTTCTCCGTTAAAGATAACAGTTCCTTCAACATATTCCGTTCTTGGTCCGTCGTTATTCGAACAACCGGTTAAATTGAATAACACAAATAAACAATAAAGTACGAAAATTTTTGTTTTCATTGTTAATAATTGTAAAAGTTAAAAGTAAAAAATTAAATAAGGTAGATAACCGTATGTAACATCGGAATAACCATATCGCTGACGTAACTATACGGTCACCTACCTTATTTACGAAAATTGTTACGATTCTATTGGATTGATTTATTTTCACTTCCGCTTGTGGTGCCTAAAGCACCCCAAACGCCCCAAAAAGAGGGACCGGAATAAGCCGCCGGAAAACCAGTAGCAACACCAGTAAGATCGGATATATCACTTAAAATATCTCCCGGATCAATTGTTTCGGAAACAAATCGTACACTGGCATCAGCCATTGCAGCGTTCACACCGCCAGGATGATAACTTGATGCGGTATGAATCGTCCAGGCACTTTCAAGACCTCCCCAGTTTACAGGTGCAGAACAAGATGGATAATTTGGTGGTAAAATAGAAGAAAACGTAGCTTTAGGTCCACATCCATCAAAAATTATCATACCTGCAACAGAATAAATCTCTGCTTCTTCCGGTGGTGTAATCATAGTTCCCAACGATTTCTTTGCAGCGCAATTTTTTGGATAGGCACCCGTCGCTATATCGAGAGTGGCGGATACCAAAAAACCTTTAACTGGGAGATTGCTTGCCGTAGGATGATCACCAGTTCCTGGAGGATAAGTACCAGCCATTGCGGCTTCAGACCACAACAGTGTATTGGAAAGTCCGTCGGAGATGGCAGAAAAATCACATGAGTTTGGTCCACCGTTAGTAAAATTTCGCCCCGTTCTAAAAACACCGCGAACATCTTGGGGTTCGCTTCGTGTTACCATGAGATCACCACGGCAACCGACATAGTTTAAATATCGGTCACTCATATTTTTGTTACGATCAGAAGGACACAAAAAAATTGAATTTTTGAAGGAACAACTCAATTCTTGCTTTTTTGATTATTAGATGAATGGAGCAGAGAGAATGTATCTTGGCAATGACACGTTCCAGGTTTGATGGTGGAAAATGTTGGATTTCAAAATAATGAGCAAAAACTAAATTTCATTTGCAA
>JAISNF010000630.1 GCA_031276415.1 Planctomycetaceae bacterium | reverse complement strand
TATTGAGTTTTCTTTTGCGAATGACACAAGCGGAATTTTAACGGCTCTTGGAATGAACACATTCTTTACCGGCACTACTGCTGCAACAATTGGAATTAACAAAACGGTATTGAATGATCCGAGCAAGTTTACGGCGAGCAACAATGGAATTGGTCAAAATACGGACAACGGGGTTCAATTAGCGGCGATGGCGGTTGCGCCCAATGCGGCATTGGGCGGCGTGTCGATTACTGCGTATTATGACGGAATTGTCAGCGAAACAATGCTTGCCGGAGGAACAATGAAATCAATTGTAACTTCAAACACCTTGTATCAACAATCATTGCAAACACAACGCGATTCTATTAGCGGTGTCAATATTGACGAAGAAACTATTTTGATGATGACTTACCAACGCATGTTCCAAGCCAATTCACGACTTGTTGCTGTTATTAATGAAATGTTGGAAACGCTTATCAATTTATAACAAATATTCCGCCGAACATTCCAACAAACACTTCGACAAACACTTCAATGAATGCTCCGACAATTTCGGCAACACAAGATTTATTGACGGAAACTATTGAATGCTTATTAAATGTTTATTAAATGCTATTGTTTTCTTCAAGTTTTTTGACCTCCTACTTCCTTTTTTGCCGATCTATGTTACATTGCGCACTTAGAATTTGGTGATTGGCATTTGACATTGAGTTGTGACCTTGATTCGGATGAATCATCAAAGCAATAAATAACACAACGCCCTTTTAGCTCAATTGGTAGAGCAACGGACTCTTAATCCGTAGGTTCTGGGTTCGAGCCCCAGAGAGGGCAGTGAACGTGGGTAATTTAAGGACGTGTTACCTTCGCAATACATTCGTTACCGCTTCGAACTCGTGCAATATGTACTGGTGGAGTTTCTGTACTCCGTCCAGACTTTTTTCCTCTTTTCGAGAGAAAGGAGGCTTCTATGATTGATTTCAATTCTATCAAGACTACTGAATGTAAATTAATTACTCTTTTTCTGTTTATTTCAAAGCCACAAACGAATAAACAAATTTAGTAACTGTTCACGGAGATTCGTTCAACAAATTATCGTAATAAAAAAATCAAGATAAACTTGTTAAAATGTTTTTTTTATTTTTCAAGTTTTTCATAAGGACTGACGAATTAAAATGATTCAAAATTACTTTTGGTTTCAACTACCTCTTGATTTCAAGTGTCAAACAGGTATAAAATGGCGGTCAATGAAAATTTCACATTTAATTTACTCCATAATTTACTAATTCACGGTTTTCCATGCCTCAATTGAATTTTTATGTTTTTTTGATTGCTGTTGTTCTTTATCTTTTTTGTTCAGGAATAACAATGAGAGATAGAGTTCTCATTGATTCGCTGCACCAAATCGAAAAGGATGCCCTCGTCCAGCCTACGAGCAAAATGTTGTTCGAAGGCGCAATGACCGGAATGATTCAAGAATTAAACTATTCTCTCGGCGATCCCTTTTCAGCCTATATTCCATTTTCAGAACAAAAAGAGTACGAAGAGAATCTTGATAATCGTTTCGATGGTATTGGAATCGTCTATCGAGAAAACCCAATCGGAAAAGAATCGGAAATTATCTATCCCATCCTTAATTCTCCGGCTCACAAAATAGGAATCAAATCCGGCGATAAACTTTTACGTGTCAATAATAAAGAAACAAAAGGATTAACGTTCCACGAAATTTCAGAACTTTTCAAAAGTAATCCGAAACAAAAAATTGAACTGCTAATACTTCCCTACGGTAATTCGGAATCTGTTCATTTTTCTGTTCCTCGTGCCCCGATTTTTCGTGACAGTGTTGAAGGAGATTGGATTGATGCTCAAGGTAACAGAATTTTTTATCTGGAAGACAACCCGGAAATTGCTTATTTTCGTATCACGTCATTCAGTAACCGGACAGCAATGGAAGTTCGGACGGTATTGGAACAAATTTCAAAAAATAATACCGCATCGTTGATTTTGGATTTGCGTGACAACCCCGGCGGTTTTGTGGATATTTGTGTTGAAATTGCCGGTTTTTTTCTCCAGCCGACACCGGAACAGGATATTATTGTTTCAACTCGGTTTCACGACGGTACGACAAAAACGGTTTATCGGCTTGATCAGCAAACACAAATTTGTCATAACCCAATGGTTGTTCTGATTGACAACGAATCGGCTAGCGCAGCAGAAATTCTTTCGGCGGCACTTCAGGATTATGGTCGGGCGACAGTTGTTGGTGTGCGGTCGTTTGGAAAGGGAACTGTACAAGAAATCGTTCAATTACCTCTCAATTCCGGTACTATTCAATTGACCGACGCAAGTTATTGGCGACCAAGTAATCGAAACATTCATCGGCATCAGGACGCTCAGGAGTCTGATTCGTGGGGCGTAACTCCCAATCCAGAAGGATTGGTTTCAATCTCAGACCTTCAACGTTATGCAACATTGCAAATTCGTGAACGGCGTTCTAATTGTGTTGCGGAAAACCGTCAACACTTTCTTGATGATTTTCTCCTTCAATTACCCAATGAAGTTCGTGAACTTCAAATTTCAAAAAAGAAAATGTTAAATGAAACAACATCTGAGGAGGACGAACAACCTTTTGTCTTGCAAGGTAAACCGCCCTATTACGACCCGCAACTCGATAAAGCCGTTGAAATACTTAAACGTTATTAAAATTGCGGTAATTATTCGGTTATACTTTTGTATCGCCACGAACTTGTCTTTTTTCGGAATTTGTTTACGTAACTCAAAAGTCATGCAACCGTTTCGCCAAACTGTTACAACAACTAAAATATTCTATTTAAAAATCCTGTAAATTCTGTTAATCCCATCAAAATTTTTTGATTTTGTTCAAAAACGAAAATCAAATTGCCAAAACATTTGTAATTTCCGCATTGCGAAACTCTCCACTCTCAACTCTCCATTCTCAACTATCAACTTTCTTCTCGATGTATTGTTTGATAACGTTAATCAAAGTTGAGGCGTTTATTGGTTTACTGCAATAGCCGTCCATTCCAGCGTTAATACATAACTCTTGATCTCCTTGCGTGGCATTGGCAGTTAACGCAATTATAGGAATACGCCCGTCATGCATAATTTGAGGTTTGTCCATCGCCGTTTCCATCTCCATTTGACGTATAACCCTAGTCGCCTGAAATCCGTCCATCTCCGGCATCTGACAATCCATCAATATCATCGAAAACCTTCGACCCATCACCGCCTCATACGCCCTTTTCCCATTGTCAACTAACTCAAATCGATAACCGGCTTGCACAAGAATTTCACTAATAACAATCTGATTAATACGATTGTCCTCCGCAACCAATATCAACGGTCGAGAATCATCAACATTAACATTCGCCGAAGTACCACCCACATCAGTAAAATGATTCAAAATCTGTTTAAGAGATTGATCCGCCTGCCACTCTTTACGTAATTCATTGTACTGTAATTGCTTTTGTTGTAACTGCGAATCAGTCGTCCCCGCCAAAATACCAATAACCGCATCAAATAACCCCAAACCAAAAAACGGCTTATTAACATACCAATCAACATTGTCCATTTGCATCTCCAACGGATCATCCGATAACGGTACCAACATAATTATCGCCGTCTGCTCAAGTTGCGGATCATTTTTAATCTCGTTCACTAAACATAACCCCAATCCGTCTTCCAAAAGATTGTCAATAATCGCAATCCGATAAGGTTCGCCCTCCTGAACCGCCCGCCGAATCGCCCCAATCACCTGACCGCCACCCGAAAAAGCATCAACCCGCATCCCCCACGCATCAAGCTGATTAAACAACACCTTACGTAATACCTCGTTTTCATCCACTACAATCGCCCTCAAATTCGATAGTTCCAAATATCCATGTTTGAAAATACCAACCGCCGGCATTTCACCTCTGACGCCCCGCAACGGAAGACGAACCCAAAACGTAGAACCATCTGATTCACGACTCTCAACTCCAATCTCACCATCCATTAAATGAACCAACTCCTTAGAAATCGCTAACCCTAAACCAGTTCCTCCATACTTCCTCGCTTGAGAAGAATCGATTTGCGAAAACGATTGGAACAAACGATCCATTCGCTCTTTAGGAATACCAATTCCTGAATCCGTTACCTCAAACCGTATTTTATAGCAAGACACGCCGTCCGATTCGCTTTCACCTTTACCTTCACTTTCGCTTTCACTTTGTTCCTCAATCGCAACTACCAATTTGACGCCGCCTTGCGATGTGAATTTAACGGCATTGCTTAACAAATTCACAAGAATTTGCCGAATACGACTCGGATCACCCACAACCCGACGCGGAACATCCGTCAAAAAAAGTCCGCAAAGTTCCAGATTGTTTTCTTGCGCACGAACCGCTACAATCCCAAGCACCGATTCAATCAATTCCGGTAAATCAAATTCAACATACTCAATTTCAAGTTTGCCCGCCTCTATTTTAGAAAAATCCAAAATATCATTGATCAACGAAAGTAAATACCGCCCCGACGCACGGGCTAACTCCGCATATTCACGTTGTTTAGGATTTAATCCTGCTCCGAGCAACAAATCAGACATCCCAATCACCCCATTGAGCGGCGTCCGAATTTCATGACTCATGTGGGCTAAAAATTTTGTCTTGGCAACCGACGCCTGCTCCGCTTCAATCCGCTTGATTTGTTCGCTCAAATTATGGAAACAAATTGCAAAAAACTTTTCGCCGTTTTGTTCAAGCAAATCTATAACTAACAGAACCGGTATATAGTTCTGTTGAATAGTTCTCATCTGGGTTTCAATCTGTTTCGTTTTAGCGTCGCCAAAATTGTCCAAAAATTCCTGCCAATTTTCCGACGTAACATTCATGTCAAATTCCCATATCTTTCTGCCGACCGGAGTTTCGTCTGGATTGAATCCCAAAAAAGCAGAACCTGATTTATTGACGTAAATTATATCGCCGTCTAAATTTGCCCAAAGTACAGGTTCGGAAATACGGTCAATCGCCAATTGCATCGTCTGAAGCGACCGCTGCGAAAGCACTTCCGCCGTTTCATCATATAACAAAATTCCCACCTGATGACGCGACGGAAATACAACACATTTGTAATAACGCGGTTCTTTATCGTGAGTTACGGTAATATGATAAGTTCCCGATTTGCCCTTTGCCGCAATATTCAAACCGTTCCACCAAATTTCACCGAAATCATGCGACAGAACCCTAATATTTCTGCTTTTGAAAAATTCCAAAAACGATACGCCAAGAACCGCTTCATTAGAAACTTGAAACATTTCCGTAAAATTCGGATTGACATTCGCAAAATAAAAATCAACCGGTTCGTTGTTTTGTTTATTCCGAGTTACGTCTAAAAGTATCACCGCTCCGGGCATCGACGTGAAAAGCATTCGGTATTGTTCTTCGTTTTCCCGAATTTTTTCTGCCGCCGACCATTGTTTGGTAATATCTTTGCACCGCCAAATTCGCGTAACGCTTGAATCGCCCGAAATACTCGTAAACATTTTGAGGAAATGATTGTTGCGCGTTTTGAGGATACAATCAAACGGGCGATTTTCTTGTAGAAACAGCCTGACGTTTTCGAGGAAATTCTGCGGTTGTTCAAGTATTTTGCTGAACATTTTCCGCAAGAGATTTAACGTTAAAGGAGTTTTGTCAATATCAATTCCCATTGCGCTGATCATCCGTAAAGCGCGCGTGTTGGAATAACTGATTTTGCCGGAATCATCCGACACAATAATTCCATATTCCGACGTTTCAAAAACTTTATTCAACAATAACTCTTTAGTACGGACAAGTTCTTCGGAACGAATCTGGTTTGTCATATCAGTTACGAAAACGCAGATGTATCCGGGTTGCGGGCAAAAAACGTATAACCTGTAATAACTGTTTGTACTTGGATCGTAAATCAGGTAAGGTTCTTTTGCGCCGTCGATTGTGCGTTGTAAAATTTTGAAGTACCAATTATCGCCGAGATTGTGCGAGAGGAGTTGTGTGTCGGGATGAAAAAAATCATAAAGTCCGCCGTCGATCAGCAATTCACGTTTTTTTGTGTTAGTGGCAAGTATGACGGGATTAAGAGCAACACAACGTAAATCAACAGGTTTGCCGTTTTCATTGTAAACAATTTTAAATGAGATAAATCCAATAGGCATCGAATCGAAAAGCGAGCGGTATTGTTCTTCTTTTTCGCTGAGCGCTTCGGCTGCAAACCATTCTTTGGTAATATCTTTGAAACGCCAGATGCGGGTTATTCCGGCGTCTGCCGACGTAATTATATTTGTATTAACTTTAATTATACGGTTATGGCGGGTTTTTAGGATGCTGTTGAAGGGGCGGTTTTCTTCTTGAAATCGCCGTATATTTTCGAGGAATACGCGTGGAAATTCGAGTGTTTTGTAGATTGCTTTTAGCAGGAGTTTGAAGGTCAAGATTTTTTCGTCTATATCTATTCCGCTCAAGGTAGAGAGCATGCGTAAAGTTTGCGAGTTGGTGTGTGTGATAGTGTTGGCATGTGTTGTAATAATTCCGTATTCTGATGTTTCGAGGATTTTATTGAGCAGGGATTCTTTGGCGCGGACGATTTGTTCGGAGCGGATTTGATTTGTTACGTCTGTTACGAAAACGCCGACCTGATCCGGTTGCGGGCAAAACACATACAACGTGTAATAACCATTTGTCGCCGGATCGTAAATCAGGTAGGAATCTTTGACGCCGTTTGTCGTGCGTTGTAAGATCGTGAAGTACCAATTGTTACCGAAATCATGTGAAAGTAGTTTTGCGTCGATGTGAAAGAAATCGTAAAGTCCGCCGCCGATTAACTCTTCGATTTTTTTGGAATTGAGGGCGAGTATGGCGGGATTGAGTTCAATGCAACGTAGATCGACGGGTTTACCGTTTTCGTTGTAAACAACTTCAAATAAAATAAACCCAATTGGCATCGAATCAAAAAAAGTATGAAAACGATGATTCTGTTCTTTTTGTTCTTTATCGTTTATTTTTATAAATTCAATATCCGTTTTAGTTTCTGTTTCTGTTTCTGTAATTTTTGCCGTATTATCTCGAACAAAACCTGTTACGCCGGCAATATTTCCATTTTTCCAAAATGGGACGAGTTGAAAATTGAAAGATTGTTCTTGAAATAATACGGCGAAATCGCAAGATATTCCGTTGATAGCGTTTTGTAGGGATTGGATGATTTTTGGGGAGTTATTAAAAAAATCGAGGCAAGAAGTTCCGAGTAATCTATTTATTTTTTGTCCGTTCCATTCTGTTCTGTTAAAGTGGATAAAAATTCCTTGTGAATCGATGACAAAAACCAATTGTTGTGAGAATGCGGACAAACCTTCTAGCAATTGTTGTGCGATTTCCGGCGTAAAAATTGAATCTGATTGACTTACCGGCGTCAAGTCTGGCGTTGGCGAAAACAATTGTTGATTAAATTCGTACATAAAAATGGAGGGATAAAAGGTTAAGTTCATTGGAGATATAGTTTAACCGAATAAATTGTTTTTTTGGGGGGGAATAGTCGCACGGTAATATTGAACAAGATGCGTAAATTAAAAGATGGAGTAAACCCATCACGTGGCAATGTTTCCCATCGAAATTATTAGAATAGGCGACAGGGGGTGATAACAATTATCAACACCAACATAAATAGTTGACGTTAATTTCGTTGCTAATAATGGAGGAGACGATTTTTTTGTTTCGACCGTAACCATGTCAGCACCTCTGGAAAAGATATGATCAAAATTCAAACATTTATCAATAAATTAAAGCAAACCTCCTTGTTTGAAAAATCATCCTTGAAAATTCAATCTGCTTTTTATTTGCAATTAACGTGCCTCTTAATAAAAATAGATAATAACAGATATTGTTTTATAGTTTAAATCTAATAATAACAATAAGTTAGAATTATTTTATATTACAAAATATTTTGATAGAATATCAGTAGCCATCGAATAACGCCGTTAAATATCACGGGGGAAATGTTAAATCGCACGAGAGAACTGTTAAATATCACGGGGGAATGTTAAATCGCACGAGGGAACTGTTAAATATCACGGGGAAAACGGTTAAACATTATGGGGAACGAACTGTTTAGCAGTATTCATATTAATCAACGATTTACCTCTCGTCTAAGCACAAATCTATTTTGTACACATTTAAGAGTAATTTTATATTTTTTCGATTTTTTAATTTTGGCACTGATTTTGCGACAATAAACTTTGTAAAAATTCAGTTATGAAAACTATTTTTAGTATATTATTGTTCTTTTTATTTCATGATAAATTTCAGAACTTTAATATCAATATGATACGATGCCTAAACTTATTGTTTTCATAACTTGTCAACGTACTTGGGTTTATTTTTCAAAACGTAATTTGGTCTCCAAAATTTAAAATAAAAGTTCAGAAATTAATTGTTCGTGATTTTACACAATGCCTCAAATATACCAAGCCCAATAACAATTTTTTTTTTCGCATGTTTTATTGTTTCCTATTCTTAAAAAAATGTAACCGTTCACAGAGATTCGTTTAACAAGTTATCATAATGAAAAAATAATCGGCGATTATCTGCGTCATCTGCGGACAATTCTTTTCTTTAATTTCTTTTTTGTTTTTTTGGAATCTTGACTTGATAATGGGGGATGTTATAATCTTAGTTTGTTTTTTCCCTTTATTTTCAAAGTCAAACAAATAAAATTTTCAAAGTCCAATAAATAAATCTGAAGG
>JAISNF010000462.1 GCA_031276415.1 Planctomycetaceae bacterium | reverse complement strand
GAAGTTTCCTAATATTATCATTGATTTTTGATCTAAAATAATTTTTTAATTTTTTAAAATTCCTCTCTGTGAACTCTGTGTTCTCTGTGGTTAAATAATCTGTGCTTAAATAAAAAGCCAGTTATTAGAAGTTACCTTTTTGTTTTGTAATTGTTTTTGTTTCGGGATAGGTTTTATCGCTAATTTTTTTTGTAAAATTAAATTTTTAGGTGTTTTTTTCTTTTTATTTGTCATTTTATTTTCAGATTTTGAATTGTTACGCCGTTAATCTGTCGATATTTTAGTTGCGTTTTTTTGCATGCGGTCTTAATTTTTGATCTATAAATATGATATTAGGAATTTATTCGTATCATTTAACCAATTGTGTCACCAGCGGTGACACAATTCTAACTTCTGTTCTAATCAGGAGTTATGGCTTTTCTGATTTTTGAGATTACGAAAAAATGTTAAACTTGTTTTTCGTTTTAATAATAAATTTTTTTCATGTTTCATTTTTTGAGTTATTGTTCAACATTTCGGCAGAAATTGTACAACCGACATCAATCACTAAACCGTAACATCCAAAACAGTCAAGAACCTTATGGATTACCGCTATGTTTGGAACTAAGAGATAGACAACATTTTTCCGACAGTGTTTACATCCACCGTTACATATATCGGCGTATTCGCCGACTTGTCACAGTTTACGGACGGAAATCAAAAACTTGAACGTTAGCCGATATAATTGCTAACGTTCTTCTGATTCACTCGAATTGTCCGATACTACTGAATATAATTACGTTTAATGAATATACCGATAAAGTAATTCCATAATAACGACAACTAACACCATAAAAAATGTCAACCAACCACCAAATCGGACGGCATGTGATAAAATCAACCGCATATCCTCATGCCGTGTTGCCGCATAACAGAGGGAAAAAACAATAATTAACGGAATCGCAGAAAAAATCATCGAAATCGTAAATTTTAATATTCGTGGTAAAGTTGACAAACCGAAAACTCAATCTCACACTCGGTCTTTAGTTATTGCCTTACGCGAAAGTTTGATGCGGTTCTGTTCGTCAACAGCAATAACCTTGACCGGAAAACGATCACCGATTTTAACATGATTGTGGATATTATCGATGTATTCGTCGGCAAGTTCACTGATATGGCAAAGCCCATCGCGTCCGGGTAGAATTTCGATGAACGCTCCGAAATCTTTGATACTGGTTACCAAACCTTCGTAAACTTTACCAATTTCCACTGAACCGGTTATTCGGGTTACTTCATCAAGAGCCGCAAAAGCACTTGTTTCATCGGACGAAGCAATCGAAACGGTGCCGTCATTTTCTATTTCAATTAAAGCACCCGTTCTATCCTGAATTCCACGAATCGTTTTACCGCCGGGTCCGATCAACAAACCAATCTTATCAGGATCAATTTTTGTTTTGAACAATCGCGGTGCGTAAGTTGAAATTTCCTTAGCCGGTCGCGGAATCGCACTGAGCATTTTACGAAGAATCTGAATTCTTGCTTCACGGGATTGAGCTAAAGTTGCCTTGACAATATCCAGACTAATTCCGTCAATTTTAAGATCAAGTTGAATTCCGGTAATACCGTTTTGTGTTCCGGCAATCTTGAAATCCATATCGCCGAAATGATCTTCATCGCCCATAATATCTGTCAAAAGAACCCAACGTTCACCCTCTTTAACCAATCCAACAGAAATTCCGGCAACCGGATTAGAAATAGGAACTCCTGCCGCCATTAAACCAAGTGTTGCGCCGCAAACCGTTGCCATTGAACTGGAACCGTTTGATTCCAAAATATCAGAAACAACCCGAATCGTATAAGGAAAATCTTCCGGAAAAGGAATTACCGGCTTAACACTACGTTCCGCCAAAGCACCGTGACCATATTCGCGCCGACCTGGACCACGAATCGGTTTACATTCGCCAACCGAAAAACTTGGGAAGTTATAATCCAGCATGAATTTTTTCGAATATTCATCAAATAAACCATCGACACGTTGTTCATCCCTCGCTGTTCCAAGTGTAATTGTAATCAACGCTTGAGTTTCACCGCGTTGGAACACCGCCGAACCGTGAACTCGCGGCAAAACATTTATCCGGCATTCAATCTCACGAACATCTTTCATTCCCCGACCATCAGGACGCGTACCCGAAAGAATCTGATCCCGAACAACCCGCTCTTCAAGTTCATTCCACGCAATATCAAAAAGATCAGCATCCCATTGAGGTTTGTCGTCAACCGGAGGATCAAGATCAGAAATTTCATCTACAATGTCGTCTGTTTTAATCAAAACTGCATTGCTGTTGCCGGGTTTTGACGCAGGAAAAAATTCTTCGCGTGCTTTTATTTTAAGAGTTTCGCAAATTTCGTAACGTTCTAATTTGCCGGTTGTCCGTTTTGCTGCCCAAAATTCATCATAATATTTTTCTTTGAGTGCTTCGTACAGTTTTTCAAACGGCGGTTTTGTGTAAGTCAATCGCGTGGGCTGAACTTTTTCAACCAATTCAAGTTGCAGATCGACAATTTCCTGAATATATTGATGGGCAGCCGTAAGTGCTTCAAACATAAGGTCTTCCGGCATTTCACGCGCAAATCCTTCAATCATCAGAATATGATCACGATTACCGGAAACAATAATGTCCAGTTCACTTTCTTCAAGTTGTTCGGCAGTTGGAAACGGAACGAATTTATCGTTGACATATCCGAGCCGGACAGAGGCTAAAGGTCCGTTAAACGGTAACGGCGAAATCGCAATTGCTGCAGCGGAACCATTCATCGCTAAAACATCAGGATCAATAGTACGGTCACAGGCTAAAGTAAAAGATTGAATTTGGACTTCGTTGTAAAACCCTTTGGGAAAAAGGGGACGCATGGGACGATCAATCAATCGGGACGTCAGAATTTCTTTGAGTCCCGGTCGTCCTTCACGTTTAATAAATCCGCCCGGAAATTTTCCGGCGGCGGCTGTTCGTTCCCGATAATCGCAAGTTAAGGGGAAAAAATCTGTTCCGGGGCGACTAGGTCCGGTGGTTGCTGCACAAAGGAGGACTGTTTCATCGTATCCGATTAAGACACTTCCTGCTGCTTGTTTGGCGAGTTCGCCAGTTTCGATCCAAAGTAAACCTTTTCCGATTTGTTTTTCTACTCGATGTTTCATTATAATTTACAATACTTTCTTTGCTTAGAACTTTTTTAGTTCAGAATGTTTGTTATACCGCAACAAATAAGGCAAAACACAACGTTTTTCTCGTTTAACATAACGACAATTTTATTATTTGTTAATCGGTTTGTGATACTGTGATTCCCAATTTGTTCCCGCTCAAGGATTGAGCGAGATAAACATTTGCAACGGTTTTTATAAAAACGTTTTTAACCGATATAACGATTATCAATACGGGGCAAAACACGTATTGAAAACGAGAAAGCCGAAACCGTTGACATTTTGTTTGGCTTTAATTTATTTTCGAATACCGAGAGCCTGAATTATAGCAACATAACGTTGCGGTTCACGGTTTTTGAGATAATCAAGAAGCCGACGTCGGCGGCTTACCATCATCATTAGCCCGCGTTGGCTGGAATTATCTCGTTTATTGATTTTGAGATGTTCTGTCAAAAGGTTGATTTTTTTGGTCAGGATTGCGATCTGGACTTCTGACGAACCTGTATCATCATCAGTGCGTTTGAATTTTTCGATTAAATCCTGTTTTTCTTCTTTTGTCAGCAGGGTCATAATTGCTATTTTCCTCCAAACTAAAACTATTAACTAACGAACCAATTATTTTATCCGATATATTTACATTTAATACACAGGAAGGTTTTAGTTTATCAGATTGACGTGATTCTGACAACGGGGGGCAATAAAAGAAGTATCGATATTAAATAAATTTACAAAAGACCGGTTAACTAGACACATTCCGCTTTAAAATTTTGTTTTCGTTTCAAATATCATTCTTTCAGCGAAAAATCGTTTATATTAAAACTCTGCAATAAAAAAAGAGTTGATAATCAATAGCCAATGTGAATTGTTTATGTATCACATTTTACTATTTATTATCAACTCTTTATTAATTACGTTGGTTTACAGTTTATTGACGACAGTTTATTGACGTTTCAGGACAAATAACGAATCACAGATTCCAAATATCTTTTTTTTTCAAAATCCGGTAGGTGGAGTTGTGGGTTGATAGTTGGATGGATTTGCAGTGAAACCTGCTGTGGGATCGGTATTATGGGGTGTTGTTGGGACAGCGTAATTACTGGGAGGAGGCACTGTTTGTGTCGTATTGTTGTAAACAGGAAGTGTGGGTTGTGTGTTATAATTTATTGGATTTTCCGGTGTGCCGTAAGCCGAATAGTTGTTAGCCAATTGCGGATTAGGTGTAGCGTAAGAATTTGTTGGTGTTGTTGATGGAGTGTAGGATGGTTGGTAAACCTGAGGAGTTATGTTTCCATTTTCCTGAAATCCCGAACCCGCATAAACATTCGGTTGATTGGATGCCGGCGTACTTGTCGGTTGTTCGTAATGATAATTTGTTTGTTGGTATCTGGTTGGGGTTGCCTGATATTCCGCTGTTAAACCGTTGTTAGCACCGTTGCCGGTAACTCCATAAGGACTATACGGTTGATTTGTTGGAGCATAACTGGGTGTTGTTGACACCGGCGGAACATTAGCGGAAGCAATACGATTACCTTCTGCCGGAAGTGACGCTCCGTATTGTGGAACAACCATTGAGCCGTTTTCTTTTGATTTTCCGGCAAAAAACCGTGCTTCATCTTCTTTGGAAGTATAGCCGCCCGGTGGAGTGGTTACATTGGGTTGGGCACTTAAATTGGGTTTTGGTGTTACGTGGGCGGTACCTTCCGCATCAAAAGGTGGTGCTTCATTTGATTTGAACGGGTTATACCACGTGTAGGATTTGGGATTGTACCAAGATCCTCCGTTACTCCGGCAACCAATTGCCCCAAAAACGAGCAAAAAACACATAAGTGTAGCAACAATTGATTTTTTTCGAGTGTACATTATCAATTTCCTTTTATTTTCAGAATATCGGCACAATGCCATAGGGGAATGGGTTAAGATAAACATCGGCAATTTAATTAAAAACATTGCGAAACGTTTATCCGTTACTAACGATATTATCGGATTATTTTGTCAACTTGAACAATAAAATAAAAAAAATCTTTAATTTTGATTGAATTTTGACTTTTAATAAACCAAAGACAGCGGGATTGTAGAAATTTTAGAAACGGCGTCAAGAGCAATTTTTATAAAAAAAACTCTTAAACCATTAAAGAGGGTAAAATAGATAGAGTGGGCGGTACGGGACTAGAATTTATTATATCTATCTTCTTATTGGATATATACTTAAAACGTTTCGACTTAGTTATTCCCGCTAAAATTCCCGCATTGAATCGGGAAAATCTCTGTTCTGATACAAGTGTTTTATTGTTTTCCGGTGAGGGTGTTTTACCGGATATTACGAAAAAAGCGGCTACCTTTCCTGAAAAAAGAGTAACCGCTACATAACCACAGAAAGGATTATTTTATATGACCACAGAAAATTGTCAAGCGTTCACAGTTGCTGATATTGAAAAAGGATTGAACCAGTCTTTAGAGGCGTCCTTTGCCAAAGGTTCTTTACGATCCGATTTTCTGGAAGATTATTTTTTTCCGGCTGAGGAGTCGGAATCATTGGATTTGGTGACTTGGGCATTCCAGAAAGAGAGCGAAAGAAAAAATCATGTTCCGTTGACCGGTACAGTCAAAGACTGGGGAGCCCGTAGGGATGGCTTTGACTGTACCGGTCAACGGGATACTGACCTTTGCCCCCCGCTCACTAACAGGGGGGTCACAAAGTACCTAAACCGAAATTCAAACAGGGCGCAACAACGTACTAATTCAGAAGTTACGTCAAACACGGGGTACATTGTGCTGCCCACTCCTGAAGGTAAATGGGGCGGATTTGATGGCGGCGCGGAAGTCGGTTTTGAGGTTCAATGGAACAAAGAACAATTTGATTCCCTGCTCGCTGTTCTCACAGAATCACGTAAACAAGCCGAAGCAGATACCGAAGGCAATCCAATTTATGTTGACGTTGGCGGTCTCCCTTTTGTCATTAAACCTGCCGGAGCGAAGGCGGGATTATATTACAAATTCGTTTTAGAGGGTCGTGGCGTTAAAGTGTATATTCACCATAACCCGCCGAAAGACCGTCAAGGCGTCCGTGTTCGCTATCATTTTGAGTCGCTTATCCGTTTTGATTTATACTCCCTTCATGCAGATTTTCGTGAATGGCTTGAATCTCTTGGATTAGCGATTGTCAAAGAAACCGTTTCACGGGTCGATATGCAAGTCATGACGTT
>JAISNF010000426.1 GCA_031276415.1 Planctomycetaceae bacterium | reverse complement strand
GGGGAATACAAAACAAACAAAACTAAAAGGTTGTCTATTTCGTTGCTTCGTATTTTCAAAAATAATCTGCGAAATTTTACGTAATCTATGGTCAATTTTATTTTCCTCCTCTGTGAACTTTGTGTCCTCTGTGGTTAATAAAATTGACAGTTACACAAAATGTTGGTAGAATAATTTGATTAACTATAATTTTTGAAAAAGGAGAATCATAATGTCCCCAACAATTTCAATGTTTTGCGGAATTATTATCCGTATGTTTTGGGAAAAAGGTGAGCCGCATCATCTTCCTCATATTCATGCCGAATATCAAAACGATAATGCTGTTTTCGGTATTCCCGACGGTGAAATACTGACGGGAACAATGCCCAAACGTCAAACAAAAATGATACAAGGTTGGATTGCGGAACATGAAGAAGAGTTGCTGGCGAACTGGAAATTGGCGATGAACAATGAGCCTCTATTTAAGATTCAAAAATAAAATGAAAGACGATGAAATTGTGTATGGTAAAAAACCGTTGGGACCGCGTGTTGTACGAGTTGTTCCAAACGACGATTATACGTTGACGCTAACATTTACCAATGGCGAAGTTAAGAGTTACGATATGAAACCATTGCTTGATAAGGGAATCTTTCGGGAATTACAGAATATCGGTTATTTTCGTTGTGCGCGAGTGAATGCAGGAACGGTTGAGTGGCCTAATGAACAAGATATTTGTCCTGATGTTTTGTACATGGATTCTGAACCGACTTTACCGCAACAAAAACAGTAACCGCATTTAACTCACTCTTGCTCTTGCAATTACTTTCATCTATAATGAAGTTTCATTATTATTAACCGTTCACTCCAATAAACATAAACAATTACAGACAATTACAAATGATTACCGGATTATTAATGTGAATAATTACAGAATTTTATATTTTTATTTTTGTAATTATTTAATGTTTGGTTTATTGGAGTTTGGATTAACGCAGAATCAATGTTACGTTTATGTTTGAAACTTTTCAGTTACCGTTTATGCAACGGGCGTTCCTGATTGGAGCCATTGCTGCAATTCCGTTTGGTTTAATTGGGACATTTGTTGTTGTTCGCCGAATTGGTTATCTTGCCGGAGCCATTGCTCATTGTGCCTTTGGCGGCATTGGAGTCGGGCTTTATTGTCAATATCTTTTGGTTAGTTGCATTGGAACCACCATAACCGTTTCATTTTTACCAATGGGCGTTTCGGTTCTTGTTGCTGTTTTTTGTGCGATGTTGATTGGTCTGATTCAAAATCGGGCGAAAGAACGTGAGGATACAATAATTGGTGTTATTTGGGCGGTTGGAATGGCATTGGGTTTGTTGCTTTTTGAATTGACGCCGGGCAATATCAATATTTCAAATTATCTTTTTGGTAACATTCTTCTTATTACCAAAACCGACGTTCTTTTGGTTTTACTGCTTAGTATTATTGTTTTTTTTCTTGTTCTGATTTTTTTCAAACGTCTTGAAGCGGTTTGTTTTGACGAAGAATTTTCACGTCTTCGTGGTATTCCGACGGTATTTTATTTTCAACTGTTACTTATTTTAACGGCGTTGACTGTTGTTTTATTGGTTCGGATTGTTGGTATTGTGTTGGTCATTGCCATGTTGACGCTTCCGGCGGCGACTGCTTGTCGATTTGCCAAACGGCTTTTTCCGATTTGTGTTCTTGCGGTTCTGTTTGGTTGGATTGTTACATGGTTTGGTCTTTTCATCAGTGTTTTCTTCAATCTTTCTTCAGGTCCGACTATTGTCATGGTTGCTGCTGTTGGTTATCTTGTTTCACTTTTACGCCGTAAGTGCTAATCACCACGTCAATATTAATTACGTTAATATAAATCATTGTTTCGATTTTTCTATTTTGTATAATTGTATAATGTTTCATTTTATTTTTATAACTTTATTTTATGACAAATTTTTATGACAGATATTGTAATTAACATTGAACATGTGAGTAAGGAATATCAATTGGGGGTGATTGGTTATGGAACTTTGATGCACGATCTTCAATCGATGTGGGCACGTTGGCGCGGCAAGGACGATCCGAACCAACGGCTTGATGCGAACAATTCAATGAATTTTGGGCGATTTCTTGCTTTGGATGATGTTTCATTTCAGGTACGAGCCGGAGAAACGCTTGGTATTATTGGGGTAAATGGGGCGGGCAAATCGACATTGCTCAAAATTTTGTCACGAATTACGACACCAAGTCGCGGGCGAATGATTTTTCGTGGGCGAATTGCATCACTTTTGGAGGTTGGCACTGGATTTCATACGGAGTTGACGGGGCGTGAAAATATTTTTATGAACGGTGCGATTCTTGGGATGACTCGACGTGAGATTCGCCGCAAGTTTGATCAGATTGTTGATTTTTCCGGTGTTGAACGTTTTCTTGACACGCCGGTCAAGCGTTATTCATCGGGGATGTATGTTCGATTAGCGTTTGCGGTGGCGGCTCATTTGGATGCGGAAATTTTGTTAGTTGACGAAGTGTTGGCGGTTGGCGATGCGGAATTTCAAAGAAAATGTCTTGGTCGGATGCGTGATGTAACACAAAACGAGGGGCGAACGGTATTATTTGTTTCACATAACATGGAAACTGTTCAACGGCTTTGTAACAGGATTATTTTATTGGAACACGGCAAAGTGCAACTTGACACAAATAATGTTTCGGAAGCCTTTAATCGTTACAATGGTACGGTATTACGTTCAGGTGAACTTTATCAATGGACGAATGCGGACTGTTGTTATTGTGATTGTTTATTTACACCGGTTCGGGTTTGTTTGACGGATTCTCAACGCAACATACTTACTGGGGCAATTCATCCTGAAGACGATGTTTATGTTGTTATTGAGGGGATGATAGAGAAGCCGGACAGTAATTTGGGGGTGGGATATGTTCTTTTTACAGAAAACGGAATTGCTTTGTTTACGACATCGCAGCACGACACGAATTTTGAGGAGGGGGCATGTTTAGTTTCCGGTTTGGTAACATTTACATCGAAGTTACCGAATTATTGGTTACATACTGGGACATACACATTATCTCTTTACGTGCATCAATATCGTGTTCGGAATCTTATTGATCCAAACGAGCAAACTATTCGGATAACATTCCGGGTTGAGGGTATTCCGGGGCATTCGCCCTATTGGGAACACTCGCGTCTAGGCTATCTTGCGCCAATAATTCCCTGGACAATAACCGCAAACAAAACATCGCCCACTTTATGATTTTCCGGTCAAAAACAGAAAACAACATCAACCGTTGCGACCGTGGGTGAAAACTCTTCGGCGAAGGGATCGCCTACCTGATGATTACAAATTCAAAAGGTAGCCCAATGTTTCGCCGTAAACATTGGTCGGCGTACTCGCCGACAGTGAATTAGATTAAGTAATGGTAATTTGTGTTGTTTCCTACGCCCTGAAGAGGCAACACAAGCCAGCCCGCCGCGCAACGCGGCGGGTAACGTCCCACCCCATCAACGCCCTAAAAGGGCAGGATAAAGTTAATAGTTAGTAGTGAATAGTTAATAGTGACGCAAGCGGATTGAAAACGTTTCACCTTTTCATTATTTTATATTTTCATTATTTTATATTTTAAAAATTATCTGCGCTCATCTGCGTAATCTGCGGACAGTTCTTTGTTTTCTGCGGTAAAAATTAGATAGATATTGCAGGCATACTCGTTGGCTTGAACCTGAAATATTATCGTTTTTGACAAAATGGTGAAAATAGTTAATGTAAATAATTTTATTTGACTTTTCCTATTTTGGAAAATGTTTTGTTTATTCCGATTTTTCGTGTGCTTAATAACAAAAAATGTTTAAATAATCCGATTATAGGGGTCATTAGGATTTTATTGTTCGATACAGATTTATGGATTGAATGGATTTCTCTGATTGTGATGATCAATTCAGTTTATCTAAACAGTGTAAATTATGTAGATGACTAAATGAAATCACAAATTAATATGACAAATTATGTTACAAGGAGGATTTTTTTAATGAAAAATTTGTGGTCAATTTATTTGAAAACAATTTTGAAAACAATGTTGACGGCGGCAGTGTTGTTTTGTAACAGTATTGTATCGGATAGTAAGATATTCGCAGAAACAATATCCGCTGAACAATTATTTACAGAAACAGGGCAACTTAAATTAGTTCCCAAAGTGCAAGCCAGTCTGACTCCCCGTCAAAAAGGAAAAACAAAAGACACCTTAGTGCTTGCTCAACAACCGTCACGTCCGAATATTGTGAGTGATGCGAGCCGGTCTCCATTGCCGACTCCGCCGACTCCGCCATCAGCACCGACTCCGCCATCAGTGCCGACACCGCCATTAGCACCGACACCGCCATCAGCACCGACTCCGCCGTCAGTGCCGACACCGCCGTCAGCACCAACACCGCCGACACCGCCATCGCCGCCGGCACCATCAACACCGCCGGTTCCAACATCATTGGAATCGCCATTGGCATCGTCGTTTGATTCGTCGTTTGATACGGTATCGCTGCCAGCCCCGACAAATTCCAAACCAATAACCGCTCCCACAACTCCATCGGATCAGTTTGTTTATTCGGAATTGGATCGTTTGACGGCTGATATTGAGAAACTTAAAAAAGATACAAAAAAACCGGACACCAAAAAAGCATGGAGCAGTCCCAAAATTTCCGGTCGTCTTTTTCTCGACAGTTACACTGTTGACGAAGATGCGAAAATTACTACCGGTCGTCTTCAAAACAAGGCGGGAATCAGGGAAATGCAGTTTGCAATTACCGGTAACGGTTTTGACGCTTTTGATTACAAATTGGAGTTATCGTTGGCTCCTAATGGTGGACGTGTCAATTTGGTTGACAATTGGATAGGAGTTAAAAATGTACCGCTTTTGGGTTATGTTCGTGCCGGACATTTCAAACCCGAAACCGGACTCGCCTATCCGACCAGTGCTTTGCATACACCGCTTACCGAATTTGTCGCTCCTTCGGGAACTTTTGGGTTTGGACGGCGTTTTGGCGTTTCCTCTGAACATTTGTTTGCCCAAGATCATATCCGGCTTTTTTACGGAGTGTTTCAGGGCGCAGCAACCAACACGGATCGTTTTATTCAGGACGATAATCAGGGAACAGTTTTCAATATCCGTTTAACAGCGGCTCCGATTTATGAAAATGAAGGACGCCAAGTTTTCCATGTCGGCGGACATTGGTCGTATGTTCATTCACAAAACGACTCCGCCAGCCTGAGTATTCAACCCGGTGGAATTAGTTGGTACTCGTCATTGTTAGGAACCGGCAATTTTGCTAACAATAATCATCATCGTGCAGGTCTTGAATTAGCGTTGCAAAATGGTCCCTTGTCCGTTTCGTCGGAATGGTACTTTGCCCGATATGCCGATCATGCAACACAAACGCTTGGTTATTCTCCCGAGCGAACAGCAAACGGCGGTTATGTTGAATTGGGTTACTTCCTAACCGATGATCATCGAAGTTACCAGTTAAAAAGCGGAACATTTAATGCCGCAAAAGTGAAACATAATTTTCATCCGTTCAAATCCGGCGAATGGAATTTAGTTGACGGATTTGGGGCGTGGCAGTTGATTTTTCAATGGGGTTATCTTGATCTGCTGGACTGGCGAAACGGCAACAACGGCGGACGGCAAAACGATTTAACTTTTGGAGTCAATTGGTTCTGGACTTCCAATATACGTTGGATTTTCGAATATGTTCATTCGCAACAAAATATCGGTTCCAATCACCAATACCGAAACGAAGATATTTTCGGAACAAGTTTACGTCTCCATTTTTAGTTACGACAAAACGTAAGGGAACTTCTAAAAACCACAAATATATTTTTATTAACCACAGAGCACACAGAGAACACAGAGGAAATTTTTAATTGGAATCAAAATGTTAGTTTTAATTATCATTGACTTTTGATCTAAAATAATTTTTAAAAATTTCCTCTCTGTGAACTCTGTGTTCTCTGTGGTTAAATAATCTGTGCTTAAATAGGCGGTTATTAGAAGTTACCGTAAGTAATTCAAAGAATTGTCCGCAGATTACGCTGAATAGTGAATAGTGAATAGTTCGCAAGCGGAATTATAACCACAACGTTAATAATTCCGTATTGCGAACACTATTCACTACTAACTATTCACTATTAACTAATTTGTGAAATTTGCGGACGGTTTTTTCTTCCTCCACTGTGGTAAAAATAAAATAAACAGTTACAATACCACGTATCTTGGCAAACAAGAATTAAATCAAGAATTAAATGAATTTCCGTCAATAAATTTTCGATTTTACGAAACCATTTTTAACACTAAGGAGATAATGTTTATGATGACACAAATTTCAACATTACGATCAATATTACGATCAACGATTTTCGTTGCTGTATTTTGTTGTTTTACATTACCGGTTTGTGCGGACGAAGGAATGTGGTTGTTTGACGTGCCGCCGGTAAAACAGGTGAAGGAAAAATATGATTTTGAACTAACACCGGAATGGCTTCAACATGTTCAACAATCATCAATACGTTTTGCCCGGCGCGGCAGTGCGTCGTTTGTTTCGTCGCAAGGGCTTATTATGACGAACCATCACGTCGGAGCACGGAACCTGCACGAACTCAGTACGCCGGAAAATAATCTGCTCGAAAACGGTTTTTACGCCAAAACATTTGAAGAGGAATTACCGTGTCCGGGTCTTGAAATTCTTGTTCCGGTTTCTTCGGAAGATGTTACGGAAAAAGTCAACGCCGATGTAACACCGGAAATGTCCGCCGAAGAAGCCCGTAAAATACGTAACGCCGCCATCGCCGCTCTTGAAAAAGAAACGTCCGATAAAACAAAACTTCGATGCGAAGTTACAACGCTTTATCAAGGCGGAAAGTATTGGCTTTACGGTTATAAAATTTATAACGATATCCGGCTTGTTTGGGCACCGGAAGAAAGTATTGCGGCATTCGGCGGTGATCCTGATAATTACGAATATCCGCGCTATTGTGTTGATTGTTCACTTTTCCGTGCTTACGAAAACGGGAAACCGGCAAAAATTGAACATTTTTTGAAATGGTCAACCGATGGCGTGAAAGACGGCGAACTCGTTTTTGTTTCAGGTTTTCCCGGCAAAACGGATCGCTCTTACACCCGCGAACATCTTGAATTTCAACGCGATGTTTATTTTCCGTGGCGGTTACAAAAACTCTATCGGCGCGAAGTGATTTATTCGGCGTTTAGCAATCGCAGCCTCGAAAATCAACGCCGAATTGCGGATGATCTCGGCGGTGTACAAAATTACCGCAAACGCGCCATCGGACAATTGCAAGGACTTCAAACGCCGTCGCTGTGGAAAAATTTACCGCAAACAGAACCGGCAACTGATTCTCCTGAAGATAAAATCCAAAAGACACTTCAATTCGCCCGAAGTCTTTACGCAGGCTATGATTGTATTGAACTGGGTGAATTCTTTAATTCACAAACATTCAAAATTGCCCGGACATTGGTTCGGCTTGTATCTGAAACGGAAAAACCTAATTCAGAACGTTTAAAAGAATATCAGGACGGAAATATTGAATCGCTTAAACAAACACTCTTTGCTGATACGCCGATTTATGAAGATGTCGAAATTCTGAAATTAACCGATTCTTTAACAATGTTGAATGAAATATTGTACAATGATGAAGATAAATTTCTGTATATTCTTGATAGAGACTTATCGCCGAAAGAATATGCGACAGAACTCATTCTCCATTCCAAAGTCCGTGATGTTGCGGAACGAAAACGACTTGTCGAAGGAGGAATCAAAGCGGTTAAATATTCCAGCGATTCAATGATTCAATTGGTGTTGCGTGTAGAACGCATTGCGAGAGGTATTCGCGAAAATTACGAAAACAAGGTGGAAGCCCCAATGACGGCGGCGTATGCGGAGTTGGCGCAAAAGCGTTTCGAGAAATTGGGAACAAGCGTTTATCCCGATGCAACCTTTACGCTTCGGCTTTCCTACGGAGCGGTGAAAGGTTACAAGGAAGACGACGGAACTGTTGTTGCTCCGGTAACAACAATTGCCGGAATGTTTGACCGTGCGGAGAAACAAAAATTCAAAGAGCCGTTTGACCCGCCTAAAAGTTGGAAAGACGGCAAGACCAAACTCAATCTCAATACGGCATTCAATCTTGTAACAACAAACGATATTATCGGCGGCAACAGCGGTAGTCCGCTTATTAACACCAAAGGCGAAGTTGTTGGTTTGGCGTTTGACGGTAACATTTATTCGCTGTCAAACAATTTCATTTACACGGAAACACAAAGCCGATGTGTTTCGGTTCACGCCGACGTGATTGTTGAAGCGTTACGAAAAATTTACAACGCCAACCGTATCGCCGATGAACTCGGAAAATAGATATTGATTACAAAAAATCATAATAATCACACAAATCATCGGCAAACGGTTGACCCTTTGGGGCATTCCCGATTTCCGGCGGTTAAAACCGCCGACTATATTGGAAATGCCACGCTGGGACAACAAAGAATAGCGCATAGTTGCGCAAAATGGAGAATGTTGACAAAAATATTTTTTACGACAAACGGCTTTTATTTCTCCGTTTTTTACCTATAATACACAATCTCATTAATTTGAAAACTATCAGTTCACGGAAATAATTATCCGTATTTTTGTGTCAATATTACATTAAACATAAATAGTCTTCGCGACGAAAATTAATATATTCATGCACGAAATCAAATCTGCCTATCAATTGATCGAAAACGAAATGACAACAATGGAAGAATTAGCCCGTAAATCGCTTTCGGGAGTTGATCCGTTTGTGGGCGAGGTTGTTCGTTACAGTATTCAATTTAGCGGTAAACGTCTTCGTCCGATGTTATTATTTCTTGCGGGTCGGGCAATCGGCAATACGGTTCTTTTGGACAATAAACATGTTCAGACGGCAGCGGCAATTGAATTTGTTCACACGGCGTCGTTGATTCATGACGATATTCTTGACGGAGCCTCTATCCGGCGGCATTGCGCAACAATAAATATTCGCTGGAATGTGCAAATCGGCGTACTGGCGGGAGATTTGCTTTTGACAAAGGCGTTGGAATTAATGGCACGGAACGAAGAATTATATGGTTTTCGCCGTTTGGCGGAAGCCTGCCAACAAACTTGCGAAGGTGAACTTCGTCAACTCGGATCAGTGGATCGTTTTGAGATGACGCCGGACGAATATTTTGAGATGATTGCCGGAAAAACGGCGCCATTACTTGCTTGCAGTACGGAGTTGGGTGCTTATTATTCAGGAGCCGATAACGAAACAGCAGAACGGTTTAGAATTTTCGGACATAAACTTGGTTTGGCGTTTCAGATTGTTGACGATGTTCTGGATATGATTGGCGAAACCGGTACCGCCGGAAAAACATTGCGTACAGATTTAATCAATCGCAAACCGACATTACCATTGATTTTGTATCTGAAAACCGCCGATTCCGCAGATCGTACAGAAACGTTAAACCGGATTTGCCGAAACGATTTTGACGAAATATCGGCACAGAAAATGGTTTTACGTTTTTGCGAATCCGGTGCCGTTGTATTGGCAAAACAGGAAGCGGAACGTTTAATCAATGAAGCGGTTGCTTTGCTGTCCGGTTTCAACGGAAACACCCAAGCCCTTGCCGCTTTGATTTCAGTGGCTCAGTTTGTTGTCAACAGAAATAATTAGTAATTGTTTAGTAATTGTTTAATAATTGTTTGATAATTGTTCACACAAATATTTGTATCATCAATTTCTTATGGTAACTCCTAATAACCGTTTTATTAGTTGATAGTGGATAGTGTCGCAAGTGGAATTATTAGCAAAATGTTTGTAATTCCGCATTGCGAAACTATCCACTCTCAACTCCTCACTCTCAACTTTCCTGTGGTTAATAAAAATAAATTGTAATCATTCTCGGTAATAGGTTTAAATCGTAAAGACACAATGTATTGGGTCTCTAGTACAGTTGATGATTTTTCAATCTTAACGTAGAGTAGATGAGGGGCATATTAGTTTAGGTTACGGCTTAGTTCTGTTTCGAGATTTCTCCTTTTGCGTCTCAATATCCTTATCCCTTGCTTTTATGCTTCCTCACCCCTCCTCCCACCGGACATGTAGATTTCCCCCATCCGGCGGTCATTGATGCAATCACTGCAAGTTTTCACGAAACATCAATTGTTGCCTGCTTAAGTAACAACCCATCACTTCAGGCGGTTTGAAGAGATGTTGACCGATTCGCTTGACATTGCCAGCCAGTCTTCGCCTCAAGTCGGGAGTATACACAACAGGATGACCTATTGTTTCGTCCGTAATTATTATAAGCGGCTCCGTTCATTTATTAGCGGCAACAAACCGCCGACTTGTTCGCCGTGTAGAGCCTCTCAAGTTTCTGTTTCAATTTTCTACGCCCGCTTGTATCCCGAA
>JAISNF010000418.1 GCA_031276415.1 Planctomycetaceae bacterium | reverse complement strand
GCTACTGAGGTTGTTTTGTTTGGAAAAATTAGGTAAAAATGAGGTTTGGTGAAACAATGACAATACGTTTTCGCAAATTCCACTGAATAGTTACAAATAAAAAAAATACCAACTTTTTTAAATAGCCGTGAACGGTTACAACTATTTAATATTAACCTTTTAACCATTAGGTAATTCCTAAATAACCGACCTTTTATTTAAGTACAGATTATTTGAGAGCACAGAGAAGAAAAATTTAATTTTATAAAATTATTTTAGATCAAAAGTCAAATATTAAATAACGTTTTGATTCCAATTAAAAATTTCCTCTGTGTTCTCTGTGTCTTCTGTGGTTAATAAAAATATATTTGTGTTTTTTAGAAGTTCCCTTTAACTAAATAAAATGACAATAAGTGTAGTATTGGTTGGTGTGGGTGGACAGGGTATTTTGTTGGCGAGTGAAATTGTTGCGCAGGCGGCGGTTGCGGCTGGTTTTGATGTGAAGACGAATGAAGTTCACGGAATGGCGCAACGCGGCGGCTCGGTTATTGCACAAATTCGTTATGGCAAAGAGGTATTTAGTCCGCTTGTTCCGAAACGCACGGCAAAAGTTCTTGGTTCGTTGGAGCAGATTGAATGTTTACGATATTTTGATTATCTTGCGGACGATGGTTTAGCGGTTGTTTCAAACCAAAAGATTATTCCTGTAACATCTTCAACCGGCGGAACGCCTTATCCTGAGATTGACGAGAAAATTTTGTCTCAATATTTTTCAAAACCGGTTTATCTTGATGCGATTTCGATTGCATCGGAACTCGGCAATGCCAAAGTCGCCAACACCATTTTGCTTGGTGCCATGTCTATTAGTCTTGATCTTCCTGAAACTTCGTGGTTTGAAGCCATTCGCCGAAGTGTGAAGAAACAATTTATTGATATAAATATTGCCGCCTTTCAAAAAGGAAGAGAAATCGCAAACAAATCAGTTTAATTGATACACTCTCACATAACTGCCGATTTTCTTAACCGCAAAATGAATAAAGAATTGTCCGCAGATGACGCAGATAATCGCAGATAATTTTTCTGTAATTATTTAATGAAATTTTCGTTAATGTGTCATTTTTAGGAAAGTGCAGATAAAATGAAAATAATAAAAGAACTAAAATATGTAATAATCTTTGTTCTATTTCTTATGATTATGTTATTTATTTGTTTCTATTATTATGAGGCGATAGATTTTTATTTTCACATAAGACATGATCATTCTTTTTATATGAAACATCTTAGTGATCCTTGTTGGGTCGAATCGGGATATAACGGTTATGTCGTATCAGTTGGTATTTTTGCTGAAAATATTTCTGATAATATTATTTCAGATATGAACCATTTGTCACAACTTAGTGAGATTCATGTACAAACGGCAAATTATCATACCGGAAATGAAAACGTAACAAACTTGTCACTTTTAAACAAATTAAATAGAATTAATACGTTATTCCTCCATGTTGGCGAACAATCTGCAATTCCGTATTTAGAATTACCGGAATCAGTTAATACAATTGTAATAAGTGGAGAAAATTTAGATGATAATGACTTGAACTACCTTACAAAATTTACACACATAAAAAAGATATATATCGAGACTCAAAATAATTCTATTTCCGCAGAAGAAATAACCACCTTTAAAAAAAAGCGTCCTGATGTATTACTTGAATTTTGAATTTCGCAAATATATGTTTGTCTAAGAAATACTCAAAACCTTAAACAAGCGGTGTTGGAATATTTTTGCTGCGGTATTATATTTTTCTGAACGTTATTCCAGCATAAAACTTTTGATAACATCTGGTGGGGCGGGACCGTAAGTGAGGGGTTCCATTGAATTTCCCGCCCGTCCTTGACTCAAACCGCGAATCGCCGATGTGTAACCAAATAAATTTGCCAACGGTGCTTCCGCTTCAATAACCGTTAAATGTCCTCGCACTTCTGTTCGCGTAACAATACCGCGCCGTTGTTGTAAATCACTCACAATATCACCGACATAATCATCCGGTGTTAAAATTTCCAACTTCATAATTGGTTCCAGTAACACAATTCCCGCTTCACGTAATCCTTTATGAAATGCATCGGAAACCGCAATACGGAAGGCGGTTTCTGTTGATTCCGATTCACTTATTTGAGCGTCCAACAGCGTAATCCGCACATTCATTAACGGAAAACCGAGTTGACCGCCGCCTTGACTTTCCTCGCGGATGGATTCAAGAACGATTTGTTTGTACTGTCGGTCGAAGTTTTCGTCCGAATATTCAGAGGAAATACCGACTGTTCCCTGACGGTCATAATTCGAATCATTTAGCGGTTCCAAGCGGAGTTTTAATTCTGCCCAATGTTTTTGCCCGCCGAGATTTCTGTTGCAAATTCCATGAACTTCCACTGCACGCTGAATTGATTCACGATAACTGACACGCGGATTGTGAACACGGACATTGACTTTGTATTCCCGCAACAACCGGTGTTTAATCACTTCAAGATGCAATTCTCCCATACCGCTAATAAGCATTTGGCTGGTCTCTTCGTTTTCGTGAACACGAAACGTCGGGTCTTGACGTTTCATCATATCAAGAACTTGTTTGAGTTTTTTGTACTCTTCCGCCGAATTAGGTTCAATCGCCATTGAAACAACTGTTTCGGGAAATACAATCGATTCCAGCAAGATCGGATGTTTCACATCGCAAAGCGTATCGCCGGTTACGGAAAATCGCAAACCGATGACACCGCAAATATCACCGGCGGTAACTTCCGTAATTTGTTCCCGCCGATCTGCTTGAATACGCCAGAGTTGCGGAACATTTTCTTTTTTATCTTCACGGGGATTTAGAACGCGGCTGTTTTGTTTTAACGTTCCCGAATAAACGCGAATGTAATGTAAATCGCCGTGTTTATCGGCTTGAATTTTGAAAATTAGTCCGCAGAAGGGTTCATTCGGATCGGATTTTCGTGACAATTCGGGACAATCTGGACGAGTGGGATCTTGACCTTGCACATCGGGAATATCAAGTGGTGAAGGTAAATAATCGTTTACGGCGTCCATAATCGGCTGAACTCCAATTCCGTCCAACGCCGAACCACACAAGACCGGAACTGCCATCGAATTGATTGTTGCGTCACGCAAAACGCCGCGAATCATTTGTTCGGAGATTTTCTCTTCGGCGAGAAGCAGTTCGGTCAATTCATCGCTGTACATTGACAAATCATCAAGCATTTGATTTCGCCATTCGGTTGCTTCATCCTGTAACTCATCGGGAATTTCAACTTCGTCAATAATGGAACCGTTATCACCGGAAAACAAAAGCATTTTCATTGTGATCAGGTCGATTGTTGCGCGAAATGCTTCGGGGACATGGGGAGGACCGGCACCAACCGGAATAGCGATAACAATTGGGATAACATCGAGCCGGTTTTTGATTTGACCGAGAGTTCGGTAAAAGTCGGCGCCTTCCCGATCCATTTTATTGATGAAGGCGATTCTGGGAACGTTATATTTATTTGCTTGCCGCCAAACGGTTTCGCTTTGGGCTTCAACTCCTTCACGTGCGCTGAAAACAACGACACCGCCGTCAAGTACGCGTAAGGAGCGTTCTACTTCGGCGGTGAAATCGACATGTCCGGGGGTATCAATAAGGTTGAATGTATGGTTTTTCCAATCGAAGGTTACGGCGGCGGCTTGAATTGTTATTCCGCGTTCTTGTTCTTCGGGGTCGTAATCGGTTACGGTTGTTCCTTGATCGACCATTCCGACTTTGTGAACAAAATTCGAGTAATAGAGCATTCGTTCTGTAACTGTTGTCTTTCCGGCGTCAATATGGGCGATGATACCGATATTACGTATGTATTTGCTATTACTTGACATAAACTTTGAAATGAATTGAATATTTTGGGAGGTAAAATTTCAATTTGAACATAATCTGAAATCTAAAACGCCTCATTGTAGCGTAAAAAAGTAAAATATTTAACCCCCCAACACAACCCCCAACAAACATATTTCACAAAATTTTTATAAGGCAATTTTCTAATAACAGTTTATTTAACCATGAGAACACAGAGTTCACAGAGAACATAGAATAAATGTGTCCGCAGATTTCGCAGATGAGCGCAGATAATTTTTCGAAAGAGTGGTAGCCAGGGCAGAGGCTGGCTCATGTAATCGAGCGAGCGACTGTGGAGCGTTGGCAGAAAGGCTGGTGCAAGCTTCGTCCCT
>JAISNF010000361.1 GCA_031276415.1 Planctomycetaceae bacterium | reverse complement strand
CTTTCTACTGTCAACTATCAACCATAAAGGTCGTCTATTTTTTCGTTGGGTGAACAGTTACAAAAAACAAACCGCTACACAAATAAATATTGACCTCTGGTAAACTACAAAGTTTTTTTGACAAGATCCAAAAGTACATCAATCGGAAACGGCTTACGAATATAGCCGTCAACTCCCAGACTTTCAGCATAAGCCTTATGACGTTCACCCTCATTGGCTGTAATCATAATGACACGAATCGGATAAAAAGGGGTTTGCCGTAGCGTTTCAAGAATAAGAAAACCGCTACGTTTAGGCATCATAATGTCAAGAATAACCAAATCAGGTTTTTCTTTATAAACCATTATCAAACCTTGATCGCCATCAAAAGAAACCACTACATCATATCCGGCTGCCTCCAAAGCAATCCGAATCGATTCAATAATCTCTCGATCATCGTCAACAATTAATATTTTCTTTTTCATAATTATGGGTCAGGTGGGAATAAATAAAAGGCAGGATACAGGATAGGTAATGTTACGATTTTATTTTCCAAATGATATTTCCGTTCGTCAAAATAATGATAATATAATTCGTTATGATATTTATCATAAAAATAACTTAACGGATACATAATATTGGGGTGGGATACAAAAATGGTGAATAGTTACGACGGCTAAAAAACTGTTGGAATAATTCCATTGCCAATGGTGAACCATTGTTCCGGCACCAATCGTACAAACAGTTTATTAAACCATCACTAATATAATAATTAATACAATAAGAAAAGGTGTTTGAATATTGGTCATGTTTATTTCATTCATTGTCCGCTCCGAATCCGGTAATTCACAGTAATTCATAATAATTAACCGTAATTTACAGCAATTCATCGAATCTTACAAGTTACCGACAAGTTACCGGCAAGTTACCGGTTATTTCGGGAACAACAATGACGTTTTTAACATTTTTCCAACATTTTCCAACATTTTTTAACGTTATTTTAATTTTTTACTTTGTCTTGATTTTCGGGTAAATTCAGGGTCTTTTACAAGCGGCAACCGGACAATTTGACCGGATTCTGCGGATTTGTAAATTCCAAGAATAATTTCAACACTTCGGCGTCCTTCATTGCCGTCAACAACCAATTCCTCTTGACCTTCGATTGCAGCGATCATATTGGCAAAAAGTTTGGCGTGACCGGAAAAATTAATCGCGGACGGATCAGCCGCACCGCCGCCGCCGGATTGACGGCAAGTCATTGCCTCGCGAATTTCCGCATCTTCCGGCGCAGAAACCGCAAAATCCCATTTAACAATATCTTCCTCTTCCAAAACAGCGGAACCTTTCGAACCGCTAATTTCAACCCGTTTCAAATAACCCGGGTACGAAGCAGTCGTTCCAACAATTGTTCCTAAGGCTCCGTTCGCAAATTTCAACGTCGCAACCGCAACATCTTCCACATCAATCCGTTCATGGGCTAACAACGCCGTATGAGCGGTAATTTCAGTAACAGGTCCCATGAGCCATGTTAAAAGATCAATCGTGTGAATTGCCTGATTCATCAAGGCTCCGCCGCCGTCGAGTTCCCAAGTTCCTCGCCATGCACCGCTATCGTAATATTCTTGAGTTCGATACCATTTGACAATAGCATCGCCAAGTGTTAAACGCCCGAAACGTTCGGCATCAATCGCTGTTTTGATTTTCCGTGAAGAATCATGAAAACGGCTGTGAAAAACGGTTGCAAGTTTCACATTTGATTTTTGACATGCCGCAATAATCCGGTCGCAACGTTCCAATGTAACTTCGAGCGGTTTTTCGACAATAAGATGTTTTCCCGCTTCCGCCACTGCCAAAGCCGGTTCGATGTGGGCTCCGCTTGGCGTTCCGATTGTTACAATATCAATACGGTCATCCGCGAGAAATTCCTTGAAACCATGATAGGCTTTGCAACCGGAATATTGCGACGCTAAACGATCTGCCGATTGCGGAACCATATCGTAGCAAGCAATCAGTTTTCCACCGGCAGCCTCAATCGCTTTCGCATGAAATCCGGCAATCATGCCGCAACCAATAATTCCAAAATTTTTTGTTAATTGTTTAACCATAATTCAAAATCGTGTTGTTAAATTTTTGTAATTAATAAAAAAACAAATCAAACCATAAAACCAAATAAACAACGGCGGTTCCCATAAAACCAATAAAACTTAGGAAATGAACCTAATTTTATTTATTATCTGGATGATTCGTTATGTTATCAAACCTGTTTCTTTGAATTTTTGCGAATCGAAATGAATCGGAGTTTTTTTGCGGATGGATTCGACAATTGTTTCTGCAACCGCAATCGCTCTCAATGCCCGACATCCAGATACTCGTGGTTGGCGACCGGTTTGGACGGACTCTACAAAATCATCCATTTCTTTTGCCAAAGCATCAACTGCTGTCAATGTCGGAACAGTTTCGCTTGTCAATTCAGTTATCAGGAAATGTTCTTTCATAAAATTGGGAGCAAGTTTTGCGGCTGAATCGGGCGAAACATGTTCGGGATTAAAAATTCCTTGCAAAACGAGTTTATCGGGTTGATATTTTTTAACGGTTCGTGTGGCAAAATCAATAGTTACCGAACAGGACATTGAGGTAATTCGCATTTCACGAGCCGTATCTGACGCAATTCTTGACGAATAAAAACGGGCAATTGTTCCATTTTCAAAACGGATTTGGGCATCGGCGACATCTTCGTGTGGACTGTTAAGGGTGTTGAATCCGGCGGCATTAACCCAAACGACCGGCGAAGGAATCAGGGACAAAACAAGGTCAAGGTCGTGAATCATCATATCGAACACGGTTCCAATATCGGTACTGCGAAAAGTATATCCGCTTGTTCGGACGGCATCAATTATTGCGGGAGAACCGTTTTTAACTTCCTGAAGTTCCTCTTGGGCGACACACCACGCCGGATTAAATGCTTCAACGTGACCAATTTGAAAAATTACTCCGTTTTGTTGGGCGATTTCTACTAATTTTTGGGCATTGTCCCAAGAAGAACACATTGGTTTTTCCATGAGAACATGCAAACTGTTCTTCAAACAGATTTCACCGAGTTTATAATGCAATAATGTTGGTGACGCAATAACCACCGCGTCAACAGTTGGAATAAGTTCTTCGACGGTCAAATATTCTTGAATATGATATTTTTGGGCAAGATTTTTGCGTGCCGGTTCAAAAGGATCGAACACGCCGACAAGTTCAACCGCTTCATGGGATGCGGCTTTGTCCGCGTGAAACGAACCAAGACGACCAGCACCAATAATTCCGAGTTTAAGCATTGTTTTAATAAATTGTTTAATCGGAAACAAATCAAAAAATGATGAAACAAAAATATTATTCAGGATTATTTTCTTACGAACTCTTTTATCGCATACCCAACCGAATACCAATTTCCGAATAATTTTATTATAAATGTTTATCAAAGTCTATACATTCTCCAGACATTTACATTTATATTTAGAAAATATATTTAGAAAAACAGCAAAGTTCAAAAAACGGCAAAAAGTTATGATTATTCCAGTAATGATGATTCCGTATGATCATTCCGGTTTTGGTTGGAACGGGGCAATTTTTATAAACTATTTACATAAACAATGCAAGAGGAGGATATTTAGTTAGTTGATAGTTGAAAGTGGATAGTGGAGAGTGGAGAGTGGAGAGTTTCGCAAGCGGAATTATTGTCTGAACTATGATTTGTGTGATTGATGAGATTGATTGCAAAAAATCATAATAATCACACAAATCATAAAAATCAAAGTTCAGACAATGGCGAGGTTGTTTTGTTCAGAAAATTCGGAGTTAAATCAATAAGGGAATTTCTAAAAACCACAGATTTATTTTTATTAACCACAGAGGACACAGAGAACACAGAGAGGAAAAATTTGTATTTATTCAATAGTGTCTCGGTTTAGTGTAGAAATTCCGTAATATTTCCTAAGTCCCGCAGGGACGGGATTATGCATAACCGTAGGTGTAGCGCAGCGCAACCTACGGAAACCAACGCCAACAACAAATAAAAGCCCCGCATGGGGCGAGATTATCAGCC
>JAISNF010000240.1 GCA_031276415.1 Planctomycetaceae bacterium | reverse complement strand
ATTTTTTGTAATTATTCACGAGTATGGATGGAATAGGTTTGAATCGTAGAAACACAATGCATTGCCTCTCTATGAAATTTTTCATTATGATAACTTGTTAAACGAATCTCCGTGAACGGGTACAAATTTTTTAACTTTAATTCTAACTTTATTTTTATTTCATATTTTCGTTATTTTATATTTTAAAATTCATCTGCGAATATCTGCGTAATTTGCGGACTTTTTGGTTAAATAAAAATAATTTAGAAAGATGTTCGGAGTCTTAAAAATACGCAATCTGCCGGATGTGTGTTGTAGTTCCAACGGTCTAATTCATATTTTCGTTCAAAAACATACCCAAACTCAAAACCAACCGTAAAACCGGAAACACAACGCCGCTCAAATCCGAGTAATAATTTCAGATCACGATAATTGATGTAATCGGAAAAATGATCTTGATATTCGTAACTCCATGAACCTCCTGCCAATTCAAATGCCGCATAAACCCAATCCGCTTTGTCATCACCAGCCGCCGAACCAAACCAACGAACTCGTTCCGCAATCCGAAAACGCGGAAGTACCAACTCAACACTGATTTCTTCGTGCGGCGTCCAAATCAATCCTGCCATCGGAATCCAATTATAATCGTCCTCCCGATCCAAATAGGCAACTCCCAAAATAACCTTCAAACGCGGATTGCAATTCCAAACCGACGCAATATGAGCAGGAAATCGTAACGCCTTACTCCCTTTGACCTTAAAATCCCCGCTGTATTGTACCGCAAGCCCTAAATCCAACGTCCATTTGTTCGGAACAACCGGTTTGATCCAACGGAAATCAACCCCTGTTGTGTACAACGTTTTATTTGTTGCGTAATTGTTTATTTTCGGATCAAAAAATGTTGTCTGAAATGACGGTGTTATAATTAACGGCGAATCCGGCGTCGGTAACGGTAACGCAAACATTGCCGAAAGATCGAGTTGTGTCATACCAAGACCTTTATCACCTCCGCTGTTCGGCATCCAAAGAGTGTTGAAATTCATTTTCTGAAACATGCCTGTACGTTTTCCGTTCGGAATACGCGAAAGATAAAGTTCTCCGGCGGTTTTGTGAGTTGAGGTGAATATTGAATCGGATATTTCTTCGTCGTCTTCGTCCGATAAATTCGGTAACAATCGTCCCGACGAAAATATTGTTGCGCCGGACGATTGTAAGGACGGTTGCAAAGACGGTACTGCTGACGGCAAACCCGTGTACGTTTGGCTGGGAACCACATAAGATTCTCCGGTCATTGCGTTGGTTCCTAAACCAGGATATGGATTTATCGTTCCAGACGGCATCGAATCCGCCGGAATATACACCGTATCAGAAGCCGTAACTTCGTAACAAAAATAAAATAAAATTATTAAAACAATTAAAAAAGGCATCGAAAACTATTGGATAAAAAGGAATGTCATTATTTGTAATTGTAACTGTTTATTTGTAATGACGCTCTATTTTGTATTTCTTTTTCCGTTAAAAAGTGTTCCGTTAAAAAATGAATCCCGTTTTTATGTAGAGAACATTGGGCGGTTCTGCCCATTTATTGTTATTCGAATACAATTCCCGCGCAAAACTGCCGCCAAATTCCAGATAACCGCCGACACGAGTTAATGTTTCAAATTCAAGTCCGACGCCGATTCGGATATCGTTGTAGTCGGTTTGACCAATTCCGTCAATACTCCAACTTCCGCCGCCATAATCACCTTGAAAATAACCCCACCATTCCGCATTGCCGCTGTTCCAAAGCCGTTTCGAAATTTTCGGATTCGGGAAAATCAATTTCAACACCAAATCATCACGCGGCGTCCAAATAATTCCGCCGGTCGGGATAATTTTATGACGCACCCGATCCAAATAAATGATGCCGACAGAAATTTGAACATTTTGCGAAACATTGAAAATCCCTTCAAATCGCCCCTGATACCGAAACGCCTCAGACGAAACATGTTCAAAATCAGAAAACAAACCAAGCCGAAACCACGCATTGAGTGAAAAAACGTCATTGAATTGCGGTTGCATTCCGAAATCAACAAACGCTCCAAAACCATTGGGCGAGAAATGCGGCGGTCCAACCGGTCCTTCCCACCAAACCAAATTGGCACCCGGCGCAACATAAAAAAATCCCGTTCCCGAAGAACCACTCGGAATATAACGGCACGGAATACCTAATTGCATCCGAATATCTATTTCGTTCATACCAAACGAATTTGATTTATTTCCGCCCGGCAAAAAGGTGTAATCGAATCGGGTTGCCTCCCGAAACCGCCGCATGGCTGCGTAAGTTTCCGGTACGAATTGTTCAAAATTCCCGGAATAGATTCCTGATTTACCGATGTAGCCGGAATTACCGTTGTAGGAAGCGGAACCCAAAAGCGGTGAACCAAAAGACGAATACGGTGTTGCGTAAGGATCAAACGGTTGAAGCGATAACAATGAACTCGCTGAAATCGAACTCGTAGAAGCCGGATTTGTTAAAATCGGACTTGCTGAAGTTGTTGGCGGTGTTGTTATCACAGGTTGTGCCGATATGTTGGGATTATTGGGACTAATCGTTCCGCTTGACGTATTTTGCGCAATAAAAACAGGATTGTAATTGTTCGGATTGACATTTGGCGTAATATTGTGAGTAACATTCGGATTAAAATTGAGGACAATATCATTTTGAGTTGTTTTGTGATTAGCGAAACTCTGGTTAGCGGAGGCATAACCGATAGAACCGTAAGAACCGGTTCCGGTGTTGAAAAGTTGTGCGCCGCCGGATTGCGCCCGACCTGAGCCGGTGAGGAGCAAAAAGGAGAACACAATAAAAAAAATGAATATCGGGTTTAGTTTCATGGACTATTATTTCTACGCAATATTCTGCACAATACCATTGCCACACATTCTAATTCGGCAATGATGCTTGATTTCGGCTTGTTCCAATTCAATCTGATTCGATCTGAATTTGATTCGAACTTTTGTAATAAGGGAATTACAATATTTTTCAATTTGAGTCAAGACGAATTTTTGCAGATTTTTCAATCCACCAAAATATTACAACAAAAGAAACACGTCCGCTGATGACGCTTTTTAGTTAATAGTTAGTAGTGAATAGTTTCGCAAGCGGATTAAAAACATTTAGACAATAATTCCGCCTGCGAACACTATTCACTACTAACTATTAACTAAAAACAAACCTCATTTCCACCTAATTTTCCTAACAAAAGAACCTCGCATTACTTGAGGATTATTTTCAACGACAATATTGTTCTAATTCGCATCGGGACGGGTTGTTTCTGTTTGTCTGCTGACAGCAAATCCCTGTCCGAAACAAACAAACAAACGCATAATCTGTTTGTGCTCCTGGTTGGCATCCTACTGTAAGTATCACCTGCCGTCAAACCGTTCTCAACAATGAGTGAACCACCGCCTCGACGAGTTGGGCAACGATAAGCCATTACGGAACCGAAAGCCTTACGGTAATCATCATTCATGAGGACACCGTTTGTTTCTCCAGTTCCGGCGGCTCCAATCCACCAATTTTCGTCTAAGGCGTTTTGGAAGTTCCCTTTTAGGAAAGTACAGAAATACAGCCCCTCAATGATCTATATTTATTTTAACAGTTTGCGTACAGCATCCATCAGTATTTCTTCCGCATCCGATGTAACGGCACTGGCGGAGGGTTCATAGCCGCCCTGCGTGTAGGCTTCCTTTGTTCCGATATATTCGGGACCGCAGTCGCCGTAGGCTGCCACGGATACCGTCAAATCTTTACGGATGGCTTTGGCTGCCAATTGGTATTCTACGAATAGTTCGCCGGGCATGAACAGTGTTCGCGTACTGCCTAGACGGAGGCAACCTATCCGAATAGGATTTCCCTCCCGTTGGCGTTTCGCCCATGCAAATCGCGTGAGGGCGAAGGAGGAATACATTCCTTCCGGCTTCCATTCCATATCGACGTCATCATATACCGTTGGTAGGATCACGGGAATATTTTCCCAGTTGACGTCTTCCGGCATTAGAGGGACTTTCTTCACGTTTTCCCACGCCTTTTCCATCCCGTCAGCCAGGCGTTTGGCTAGTGCCAGGCGGTTTTCATGTGATCCGTCATTGTACTTTCCTGCACCGATGTTTCCACCCGCACCGTTGAAGTGAACGTGGAGCGCATCCGGTACAGCCAACTGCCGGAAGAATCTTGCGATGCCCGGAAAATCGGGATTGGGGACGCCTGTCCTGTAATAACTTTGTGGATGGGTAGCGTAGAAGGTCATCACGGCTACAGGTGATTCCCTATTCCAGAAACTAAGCAGCGTCAGTTCCGGATCAATTACCCCTTCCGGTTTGGCGCGGAGAGTGGCATCCGCACAGGCGGTATAACGCATGGCTTCTACTTTACCGTTACTGCCAAGAATCCTTCTGTTGGAAGCCACTTCGAATACGGGTGCCTGTCCGGTACCTACATGGGTTACCGGCTGTAACTTTTTCATGCTTTCCTCCACTGCCTTTCCCAGCCGGGGCAGGAGTTGCCGTGCAAAACTGCCTTCACAGTGTCCCGGATTCATACCGGCGTCCCGTAGCATCTTTTCCGCCGTGAAATCGCAGATGGGCGCATCGTGCTGGTGCAGGACATGTACCGCCACTCTCTCCGGCATCGTATGCGCAGCTTCCGCCAGCGTTTGTCTAAACGCATCATGACCTTCGTTACTGATGCATCCCCAGTCGATGGCGCACAAGACAATCGGTTGTCCCGCTCCGGTTAACACAATACCTTTAGCACGCAGACCCAAGTCGTATGACCGGATCATCGGGTCATACGCGAGAAGAGTACCCACCGGAGGAGTAGCATCAATGTCGAAAACGGCTATCCGTAAGGGTTCTTTCTCCTGCCGAGCATCGGAAACTTGTTTGTTTTCCGTTGTCATACCGTATGTCGGCAGATGAGCTGATACGGCAACCCCTGCCGCAGTTGCCGAAAGTGCACCGATAAAACGGCGGCGATTCATCGCATTCATATTCATGGTAAAATCTCCTTTGTAAAAAATAATAAACAAACAAAATGGGAACTTCAAAAAACCTTGTTTCTCAAATATCACACCCTTAAAAATAAAGGCTTGAGAATATTTTTCGAGTAAAAAATTAGGTTTTTAGAAATTCCCTACTACAATTAAATCAAATTGAAAAACATCAAGAATTTTTCTGTGTCCTCTGTGGTTAAAAAAACAGTCTGCTGATTTTCGCAGATGGACACAAATTATTTTCTGCGTCTATCTGCGTAATCTGCGGACAAAAAACAATCTGCGTTTATCTGCAAAATTTGCGGACACTAAAATTATTTTACAATAAGGGAACTTCTAAAAACTCAATATTAACTGATTTATTAACAGTTGGTTTTGCCCTGTGCTAACAGGATTTTACGCACAAAGCGTGGGGTAAACTCCGCTGTTTGTTAATTACCGATTTTAATTCGGACAGGTTTGCCGACTTCAATCGTTTTATTATTCTTTCCGGTAACAATTTCAATTTCTTCCGGTGTTGTATTGACAGAACCCAGTTTGGGATCAATCAGATCAAAGGAGTCGCGGACTTCTTCGGCGGCGGCAGCAACTGCTTTAGCATAGCCGTTAGGGTCATTTCGCTGGTCGGGAAAAACAATCGAACTTGGCATTGTTTCCCGTTTAGCCACTGTAATTTTATATTTTCCCGGAACCGCACCGCGATATTTACTGATGGTGTAAATAACAGCGTTGCCGGCAGAATCGGTAACCGCACCGGCATACCATCGGCTGGAAACGTCAAGCGGCATTAGCGTAACAGATGCATCACTCAACGGTTGACCTTCCGATGTAACCTTAATAATTGTTTCCTGCGGAGCCGGCATATCATCGGGCATTGGAACACCGCCGCCACAACCGCAAATCATACCGCAAAGAAAAAATAATAAAATAATTTTTTTTGTTGTTGTAATAATCATAGTAATAATTTTGTGTTAAAGTAAATAATGTTAGGAAGTAAAAATAGGGGTTAGAGGATAAGGACGCAAGCGGATTTTTCGTTTTAATAATTATTATCCGTTTGTGCCTAATCCCTAACCACAAATCCCACTCATGGTTTTGAGACGGATTCTTTTCCTTCTGGAGTTCCTAATGCGCCCCAAATTCCGAACTGACTTTTTCCGATCAAAACTTGAACAGCACTGGAATTACCGCAGTCAATTGTTTCGGAAATAAACGAAACGGAGCCGTCGAAAAAGCCTGCGTTCACGCCGCCTCTATGATAACTCTGTGCCGAAAAAATTCCCCAATCTCCCACACTGTTACCAATACCGTAAGAACTACAAGAAAGTGAATTGGGCGGTAAAACTGTATGAAAACCGCATGTGGCAGAAGATGCGTATAAAACACATCCGCGCATTGTTCGGGTATTTTTTCCGGGAGCAATTTCACTTTGATTTCCCGGTGCCCTTTGGTTGATACAAGTGGAAACTCTGTTACCGGCGTTCGAATGAATTGTCGTATTACCGGATCCCACAACTCCTCCTTTAGCAGAACTGACAAAGATATTAGCGGTCATATCTTCATTGCCGTAACCTCTGACCGATTCTGCAACAGCGACTGTGTTACTTGTTCCATCAAGGCATGACCCAAGATTTTTCCAACGCATTATGTTGAAAACGGAACGTGATCGGACATCGACACTACTTGATGGACTAATCGCGGTAGAGTCATTCATTCCGTCACCGAGACAGAGAAAGTAATTTGTTCGAAAACTACCGCTTCCGCCTAACGCCCATGGTTCATCGTTGGAATAACTTGACCCCGGATCGGAAGGACAAATTAGGGTACTAATCTTTCCATGTCTTGGATCAGGTGTTCCCCAACCGCCGTCTTCCGTCCAAGGATAAACAGCATTTGTTGTACCGATTTCAACTCTTGCTATTTGGGGCAAAAGAGCATCGTATGCTGATCCTTGTTCCATATACGGGAAGAGGGCAATGATTCCTCCCCACCGCTCAAATTTGCTTGTTCCGGGACTGCCAAAAGAGCAGCAGAACGGAATCAACGCTTTTGTTGTATCGTGATAATTGTGCAACGCAATCACGAATTGTTTAATGTTATTCGTACATTGCATTCGCCGCGCCGCTTCACGAGCCGCCTGAACAGCAGGCAACAG